>WJIU01000018.1 GCA_014730115.1 Microcaldota archaeon | reverse complement strand
GGCATTTTGGCGTAAAAAGCAGAAATGCGGCAATGAGAGTCAAGGAAGGTATCAGGAAAAGCAGTGCATAGAATATCGTATAGAATACAAATGTCACAAAAAAGACCAGCCAGATTAATGCAATCCATCCATGCAAAAGAAATTTGTTTTTCTGAAAGTTCATCTTTCCTGTCAATAAGAAAAATGCGATAAGAACTACATTAGAAATTAAACTATAAGCAGAGAAGAGGCCTCCATCTAATACCGAAAGAAGAAAAATAAATGAAGGAATGATAAAGAAGAGTGATTCACGTAATCCCAGATTACTGAAAACACCTACAAATGAGAATAGAAGTAGCAAAAAGAAAAAGAAACAAGGCACGTAAATAAGAGGATTGATAGATTCAAGCAACATTAAACCAAATTCAAACCCTAGTTGAGGGATTTTTTCCAATAAAAACCGGAAAGGGAGAAACAATGTAGGTTTAAGGGAATGGTAATGGTTTAGCCTTAAGGTGGTAAACTTAAGAGAATCGCCGGAAAAATCAAATGCGAATTGGTAAAATAAGGGATTTGAGTCAAGAAGGGAAATGTAAATCCATAGACCTGTGGCAGACAATATCAAATATGTAATTATTGCCAAAATAATTGCATTCCTGATTCCTTTTTTGTTGGTGTAAAAAGCTTTGAAAACAAAGGAAAATGCTCCAAAAAGCAAAAATGCAATAACCTTTCCGGTACTTGTGCCGTAAAAGAAAGGAAAAGAAAGAAGTCTGAAACGGACCAGCATATCAGTTTTTACAAAGCACAATAGAAGTAGCACAATGAAAAAAAGTGATATAAAAAGATATTTGGCTTGAGGCTGGTCTCTTCTTGAGATGCCTAAGAAATTACAAATATTATCTCTTTCGATAACAAAAAATGTTACGATTAAAATCAGTAAAATCTCAGTTCCAGCTTCTGAAAAAAAGGAAGGCATCGAAACACACCCAAGAGCATTAGACAAGGATAAATGTAAAAATATTGGCATCAAAGATGCTATGATGGATTTGGCAAACGAGCTAATCTCAGCCTTAAAATTCATAGCTCCCCTATACTTCGTAAATGGTTCGCTGGTAGTCTGGTGGTATCTGAAAGGGTTCAAAACCACAAGGCCCATCAATGTCGAACTTTTTGGAAAGCACCGCGCCTGGGATGGTTTTTTATTTCTCTTGGTTTTGGCTCCGGCAATATATGTTCTCCTGGGATTTTCGGCACAATTAGGTCTCATAATGGGAGCTGGGGGGTGTGTCGGAAATCTGCTAAGCAGTTTCCTGAAGAGGCGCCTCGGGATGCAATCCGGGTCTTGGCTACCTGTTGTAGATCAGCTTGATTTTGTCCTCATTCCGTTTCTGTTTTTCTTTCTTGTATTTGGAGAACTGCCGGAACACACGGTTTTGATAATATTCATGACTTTAATACTCCATCCTTTGGGAAACATGATTGCATATAAACTTGGCTTGAAAAAGACGTGGTGGTAATGCTGGAGATTATACTGGTTCTTCTGCTTTCCATTGTGCCTTTCATCGAAAACAGAGGAGCAATGTTTGTAGGGTTCGCCATAGGCGTAACAAATCTCCCTGTTTACCTAATTGGGACCCTGCTGAACATACTGATAGTGCCTTTCTATCTTAAATTTCTGCCTAAATTCAATTTTCTAAAGATTCCGACGCTGGATGAAAATACGCTCAGGAACGGCCCCACAATATTCGCTCTACTTATTCCCGGAACTGCCAACGGAATAAATGCACTAACTTCAAGCACCATATCCAGACAACTGAATTTTGACTTTTTGCACTCATTCACCTTTATCTCAGGCGGTATTATCCTGAGGGGTGCAGTCACTTACCTTTTACTCGTGGGCTCTCTGACATTCTCTGATGTTCTGCATATCGGAAATGCCCTTACAGCCGTAACAGTAGCAATAGCCTTATTTTTCATTCTTCCCCACATCATTAAACAGATAAAAAGAAATAATGGTTAGCGCGGATTCAGCGCTTTGGAATGAACTGGAGCAGCGTCTTAGCAAGGTTGGAGGCCGGCATGCTCTGGAGCCATACCCTTCCTGGCCCTTCCAGGGTGGCAAGGTAAACGCCTTCTCCTCCGAAGAACATGTTCTTGATTCCCGGAACCTTCTTGATGTCATACTTCACAGTGGGCTCGAACATTGCCACGCAGCCGGTGTCTATCTTCAGCATTTCTCCCTTTCCCAGCTCCCTTTCATAGACCTCGCCGTCTATTTCGGCAAAGGCCATCCCCTTGCCGGAAAGCTTCTGCAGGAAAAACCCTTCCCCGCCGAAAAGGCCGGCGCCCAGCTTTCTTTTGAAAATAGTCTCCACTTCCACAGTGCTCTCGGCGCAGAGGAATGCGCCCTTCTGGCAGATTATCTCCTTTCCTGCATCAATCTCCAGGGGCAGCACCTTGCCGGGAAATGAGGGGGAGAACGCCACTGCCCCCGTGCCATCCTCAGGGGTGAATTTTACAAGAAACAGTGATTCCCCTGTAATCATCCTTCCCAGGCCCGAGCCCAGGCCGCCCCTTATATGGGAATCCATCTTCATGTTCGGGCTCATCCATGACATGGCCCCGGATTCAGAAAATACTTCCTCTCCCTTTTCCAGCTCAATGTTCAGAATCTGCATCAGGTTTCCTTCCAAATCGTATTTCATGTTTTGCACCTGACATTCCTAGACGGCCCAAAAATTAAAAACTCACCCGGAATACAGCAACCGGGGCTGGTTTCGATAGGTATTTAAGTCGAACTGTAGATTATCATCTTTACGAGTTGTTTACAACTTATATTGCCAGGTGTATTAATGGGCGAGATACCAAGGAAATGGAAAAAGAAAAACAGGATGCGCTGGAAATGGGTAAAGAAAAAGCGCAGGAGACTGAAAAGAAAGATGAGAAGAAGGGTTGGTGACCTCTGATGCGCAGAAGAGCACAGAACAGCATCCCTGAAAGGGCCAGGGTCAGGCGTCCCGAAAAGCACGACCCCAGAAGCAGGTCTGAGCTCGCATTCCCGGCATGGGACATGGGGCCCAGGGCAGAGCCCCCGATGAAAGCAAGACGTGAGAAGAAGACAGGTTTATAAGAATAAGCATTCACATAATCACACACCCGCAAGGACTACTCCCTGAGTAGGAGGGCTTTATTATGGACAGGAAGAAACTGGCAGGCGCTATTGAAAAGGCCCTGGAAGACAAAGGAAAAAAGAAATTCACCCAAAGCGTAGAGCTAATCATAAACATGAGGGGGATTGATTTCTCCAAAAGTGAAAACAGGCTGAACCTGGATATCCCTCTCCCCAAAGGGAAAGGGGGGAAAGAGCTGAAGTCAGCTGTTTTCGCCGAGGGGGTTGCAGCCGACCAGGCAAAAAAGGCCGGGGCGGACCTGGTAATCAGTTCCTCGGAAATACCTGAATATGCTGACAAAAGCAAGGCAATAGACCTTGCCGAGAATTATTTTCTGCTTGCAGAGCCCAAGCTGATGGGTGCGGTTGCAAAATCCCTGGGGCAGTTCCTGGGAAAACGGGGAAAGCTGCCCAAGCCCATTACCGGCGATATAGAGGACATGATAAAGCGCTCCAAGAACAGCGTAAGGATTGTTTCCAAGGGCAAGTACCTGCCCACTGCACAGACATTCATAGGAACAGAGGAAATGAATCCTGAAGAGCTTGCAGAGAATGCAGACACGGTCTACGAGGCAGTGAAAAACAAGGTAAAGGAAGGAAACATAAAGTCAGTTTATGTAAAGCTGACCATGGGGAGGCCTTTCAAGGCAAGGTGATGTGCATGGATTACAAAGTTGACCCTGAGAAACCGGCTGTAAAAAAGAAAAGAAAACAGGTTCAGGAGACAATCCAGGAAATGAGCAACTACGATACCGTAGCCCTGCTGGACCTCCGGAATCTTCCGGATGCGCTTCTGCAGTCCCTGCGGAAAAGGATAAGGGAAAACAACGGAAAGGTGCATGTTCTGAAAAAGGCGGTGCTAACCCGCGTACTGGAAACAGAAGACAGGCTGAAGCAGAAAACCGATGAGTGCGAGAAGCCGGTTGCGCTGGTGCTGACCAGCCAGACGCCCTATGAGCTCAACCAGTTCTTCAAGAAACACAGGAAAAAGAGGGCAGCAAAGCCCGGTGACGTTGCGGAAAGCGACATCGTAATCCCTGAAGGCGAAACAGACCTTCCCCCCGGACCCGCGCTTTCAGAGCTGAAGGCCGGAGGGGTGAATGTCCAGATAAAGGGCGGAAAGATAGTGGTGGCAAAGGAAAGCACCGTGGCTAAAGAGGGCGAAAAGCTCACCGGGCCCAAAGTCAAGGCACTCCAGAGCCTTGGCGTGCAGCCATTTGAGGTAACCGCAGACCTGGTATTCGGCTATGACGGCGAATATATATACTCGCAGGAAATACTGGATATTGGTGAAACCATTGAGCAGGACATGTCATCCAGCATTTCCCAGGGGATGAACCTTTCCCTGAATGCCGGATACCCGACCGAGCAGAACATTGAATTCCTGCTTGGGGACGCCTACCGCCAGTCCCTTAACCTGGCCATGAATTCAGAAGTATACTCATCAGCCTCCATTGAGCAGCTCCTAACCTCTGCCCTGAGGCAGGGGAGCTCACTTGAAGGCATGATGCCTGCTGAAAAAGAGGCTTCTCCAAAGGAGGAGCCTGAAAAAAAGGAAGAGAAGGCCGGCGGAGATGATGCATCCGCTGAGAAGCCTGCTGAAGAAAAGAAATGATATTTGAGGTGTTGGAATGACGAAAGTAGACCCATATTTGCACGCTGCACTTGTGGTGCACGGAGCCGGAAAGGAGGTAACCAAGGATTCCATAGCAGCCGTGGTCAAGGCCAGCGGTGCCGAGGTAGACGATGCCCGGGCAAAGGTTCTTGCCGAGGCAGTCAAAGGAGTTGATTTCGAGGAGCTCCTCAAGCAGTCCGCTGCGGTTGCAGCAGCGCCTGCCGCGCCAGCTGCTCCTGCCGAAGGAGGCGGTGAGGCAAAGAAAGAGGAGAAAAAAGAAGAGGAAGACGAAGAAAAGAAAGAGGAGCAGGCAGCTGAAGGGCTTGCTTCACTGTTCGGCTGATTCTTCATTAATCCTTTTTTCCTTAATTCTTCGCAACCTATTTATTTTTAGCCAAAGTTACTAGCACATGCATAAGCAGGCAGAGAAGACGGTCAGAGACATCAAAAGCCTGAAGATTCAGGGTGCCAGAAACGTCGCCACCGCGGCGCTGAAAGCGCTTATTGTGTTCATAGAGGAGGGCAGGGCCGAAACAAAGAAAGAGTTTCTGGAGGAATTCAGAAAAACCGTGGAAACCCTTTCCCGCAGCCGCCCCACCGAGCCGATGATGAGAAACCTGCTGCAGGAGGCGGCTGCCTTTGCTGAAGAGTCAAAGGAAGAAAGCCTTGCCGCATTCAGGAACACGTTAAAGCGCCACGAAGAGAAGATGCTCAAACAGATAGAAAAGGACAAGCAGAAGCTTGTGCAGTACGGGGCAAGGCTGATTCCCAACAACGCCCTGGTTCTTACCCACTGCCATTCCTCCACTGCTACCGGTATTCTGATAAAGGCCAAAAAGATGAAAAAGAGGTTCCGGGTGGTAGCCTTTGAGACCAGGCCCAGGTACCAGGGCAGGAAGACCGCAAAAGAGCTTGCCGGAGCGGGCATTGACGTTACCCTTGCGGTGGACGGCTCAATGTCCCTATTCATGAAAAAGGCGGATATAGTTCTTGTTGGAGCTGATTCCATCACTTCAAGGGGAGACCTTATTAACAAGATTGGGACTTCCACCCTGGCCCACATTGCAAAGATGTATGATGTATCGTTTTATGTTGCGGCAGAGCTCTCCAAGTACAGCCCCAAGACAATCTTCGGAACCAGGGAAAAGATTGAGGAGAGGGACTTCAAAGAAGTCTGGAAAACCCCCCCAAAAAATGTGAAAATCAGGAATCCCGCCTTTGAGGCCACCTCTGCCAAATACATAAACGGCTATGTAACCGAGCTGGGGGTGATACCCCCGCCATCGTTTTTTTCGATGGCTACAAAAAAGCTCGGCATCAGACTCTATGAATGAGAGTGTTATCTATGGCTGAATTCAGGGAAAAAGAAATGAAAAAAGTAGATGTATGGAAACTGAAAAAATATGTTTGCAAGGTCAAGCGGATGGATATTTATGCCGGAAAGCCGATTGTCATTCTCAACAAGGAAGAGGCAAAAGAGCATGATATCTATGCCGGTTACCGCACCAAGCTGAACTTTGACAGCAAAAGCGATGTCGCAATAGTGGACGTCAGCGGGGAACTCATCCGTCCGGGGGAGGTTGGCATCTACAATGATATTGCCGACGAATTCAATCTCCAGAACGGTGATACTGTCCATATCGAGCACCTTGACCGGCCGGAATCAATCACCCACATCAAAAAGAAGCTGGACAAAGGCACTCTCCGGGAAAAAGAAGTGAAAACCATTGTAACTGACATAATGAAGGACCGGCTGAGCGACGTGGAAACCTCTGCCTGGATTACCGCTGCATACATCAACGGGCTTTCCGATGAGGAAATCGTCGCGCTGGCCCATGCGACCGTGGAATCCGGGGACCGGCTTGACCTGGGCAAGAAACCGGTCCTGGACAAGCACTGCATCGGCGGGGTTGCCGGAAACAGGACCACCATGCTCATTGTTCCCATCATCGCCGCCGCAGGGCTGTATATCCCGAAGACATCATCCCGCTCCATCACATCTGCATCAGGGACTGCGGACACCATGGAAGTGCTGGCCAACGTAACATTCAACATGGACGAGCTGAAGGAAATGGTGCTCAAGGCCAGGGGAGCGATGGTCTGGGGCGGAGGGATGGCCCTGGCCCCGGTGGACGACAAGCTCATCCGGGTAAGGCACCCGCTCAGCCTTGACCCTGAAGGAATGCTCCTTGCCAGCATCCTGGGCAAAAAGAAAAGCGTCGGGTCCCAGTATGTGCTGATTGACGTACCGGTGGGAAGGGGAGTCAAGGTCCCCTACATTGAAAAAGGCCACCACCTGGCCAAGCACTTCATAGAGGTCGGGGAAAAGATGGGCATGTCCATAGAGGCGCTGATAACCGACGGTGCTGAGCCGGTCGGCCACGGCGTCGGCCCGGCGCTGGAATGCATAGATGTGCTGGATGCCCTTGACGGAAAAGGACCCAGCGACCTCCGCCACAAGAGCGTGCTGATGGCCGGCAAGCTGCTGGAACTCTGCGGAAAGGCTGACAGGGGCGGGGGATACAATGCAGCCCAGAACATCCTGGACAGCGGCAAGGCAATGAAAAAATTCAGGGAAATAATCGAGCTCCAGGAAGGAGACCCCAAGGTAAAAACCTCGGATATTGAAGTCGGCCCCCATGAATTCTCGTATGAGTCGGATGTAGGCGGAAGCATATTCCACATAGACAACAAGACGGTTTCCAAGATTGCCAGGATAGCCGGCTCGCCAAGAGACAAGGGGGCAGGGGTGCTGCTCCACAAGTTCAGGGGTGACAAGGTCCAGAAAGGAGAAAAGGTATTTACGGTCTACGCAGAAAGCGCAGCCAAGCTGAAATTTGCAGAGGAAGCGCTGGAGAAGCTGGAGCCGGTGGAGATGAGAAAGATACTGCTGGGCAGCATGAAGTAGCTACCATTTCCGGAAAGAGATAAAGGTCCTTGTGTCCTCCAAGCTCTTCAGTTTCCTCAGCCTGTCTATTTTTCCATCGATTTCATCCATGGAGAATCCCTGAAGGATAATGCAGCCGTCATAGGAACCCGCTATCTCATAGGCATCCTTGTGAATGGAGAGGGAGGACACGGCAGACATCATCTTTTTGGTGTCCCTTTTTGATTTCAGCATCACCACCGCATACAGGGTGGGGGCCCCGGCAAGCTCCACCGTGAACCTCTTTATTGTTCCCTGCCTAATGAGTTTTCTTATCCTGGAACGCACCGCACCCTCGGTCAGCCCCACCTTTTTTGCAATCTCCACGTTGCTCATCCTTGCATTTTTCTGGAGCAGGGAAAGGATTTCCCTGTCTTTCTTGTTTGCTTCCATATACGAATTTCGTAAAAAATATTTAAAAAGATGCCTGTTTCGTAAAATATTTGCGAAATACTTAAAAGGATTCCGGGTCTAAACAAACCTTAATGACCAGAGAGACCGATATGCGGAAAACCTCTTTCTTGAAAAAGCCCTTTGGGGGCAAGCGCTAGTTCATACTCTGGAAATTCTTGTTAACCCCGTTTTTTTCTGATAATCAGGTGATATTATGATAACAAACAGGCAAAAGACAGGAAGCATAGGCGCGGCATGGCCGCCTTCGTACGGCCGGAGAAACAACCGGATAAAGGGATTCTGCCCCTTCAAGGTAGAGGACAAAAGGCTGTTTGACCGGCTGAAAAGGGACATCGGGGCAGCCCGGAGCACACATCCCGGGGCCACCCGGACCACAGTCAGGGCATTCATGGCATCAGGTATTGCCGATGCAGCACCCGGGCTGGAGGCCCGGTTCCCTGCCGACCGGATTTTCCCGGGACTGGAGCTGGTCTACCTCGGATTCAATTCCAATGAAAGGAAATCCCGCGATGAAATCCTGGGGGCAGAGCTTGACAGCGTGGGGCAGCTAATCAGCAGCAACGGGCAGCCTTCCCCCCGGAAGATATTCGAAAGGGTTGCCGGCGGAGGATATTCAGTTACCCCTCTGAACGGTGCAAGAACAGCAGCAGTAGGGCAGCTGCTGGAGCTTTACAATGAGGCATACCAGGAATACACCTTTGAGATTAACTCCGATACAATAAGCAACATGCTCAACAACGGCAATATTGTGCTGGTTGGGCGGGGGCCGGACAGCACCATAGTTTCATCCCTGATTGCCGAGCATGCCGCTATAGAGGTGGACGGAAAGCAGGTGCATCTTTATGAGCTCAGCGACTATGCAACCCTGCGAGCCCACCGCGGCAACGGCCTGATGACTGCAATGCAGGTCATGGCAGTGGAAGCAATACGCTCCCTGGAGCATGGGCAGGAGAGCATTATTTATGCAGAAGACAGGGCAGCCTGGGAGGCGGTGAACATCTCATCCCACCGGGCGGGGCTGGCCTACTGCGGCACCCTGCAGAAGCACTGCGTCCTGGTAAGCGACCGCACCTTCCCTGAAGAGGGGAGGCTGGAGAACCTGAACGTGTGGGTGAGCCCGTGAGAGAACTGGAAACACTGGAGGAGCTTGTTTCCATCAATTCTGTTTTCCCCAATGAAGCAGAATTGGGGGCCTGCCTGGAAACCAGGCTAAAGGAGCTGGGCTTCTCTGTCCGAAGGCAGCATGTCTCAGAAAACAGGTTTAATGTGATAGGGGAAAGGGGAGACAGGGGAGCGCCGGTGCTGTTCTACGGCCATATGGATACCGTTCCTCCCTACGGAAAGTGGAGCTCCGACCCGTTTGAGCTTTCTGAAAGAAACGGAAGGCTGCAGGGGCTGGGGGCCTATGACATGAAGGCAGGCATAGGCGCAATGCTCTGTGCACTGCAGGAAAGCACAGACAGGAAACTCAGGGTTGCATTCGGAGTGGACGAGGAAAACGATTCTGCAGGCGCATGGAAGCTGTTCAGGGAAGGGATTCTGGACGATGTTGAAGGCATAGTCACCACAGAGATAGGCGATACAGCTGATGAATCTTTGGGAACCAGGACAATAACCCTGGGAAGAAGGGGGAGGGCAGTCTATGAATTCCGGGTTCCGGGGAGGTCAATCCATGGCGCCCACTCCAGGGGGCAGGAGAATGCGGTAAGCCAGGCATCCCGGCTGGCCATTGCGCTGGAAGAGATGAATTCCAGGCTGCCCGGGCATGAGGTGCTTCCCCGGCCCACCCAGTTCGTGAGCAGGATTCACAGCGAGGCAACATCCCTGTCAACCCCGGAAGAGGCAGTGCTGGTGGTAGACCGGCACCTGGTAACCCCGGAGACGCCGGAAAGCGTGCTGCAGGTATACAAGTCATTCCTGGAAGAGCTGTATTCCGGCGGCAGGCTGGAAGAGGCAAACGGCAGGGCGGCCGTCCGCATCAGGCCCAGGGAAAACCCCTATCTCATGCCATACGTGACGCCCGGAGAAACCCGGTTTGCACAGGAATTTGCCGGTGCCGTAAGAAAAGAGGCAGGGGAGCCGGTCTTCAACTACGGGCATTCGGTTGCGGATGAGTGCATCCTTGCATCAACCGGCATTCCACTGGTAACCCTGCCCCCGGTGGGGGGAAATGAGCACCAGGCAGACGAATGGGTCTCCAGAAGCAGCTATCTGCGGATGGCCGCAATCCTAAGAAAATTCATAAGCTCACTCTAGGCCTGCAAGCCTCTTCAGGGCACCCACCCTGTCCTTTTCATTCAGCTTTGCTTCTTCCACAGACTTACGCAGAAAGGATATTGTATGGTCGTAGGATTTTCTGTCTACCGGGTGGGGTATGCCGTCCTTGCCCCCATGGGCAAAGCTGTACTTTACCGGGTCCTTCCAGTCAAGCTCGTTTCCGTAGACCAGGCGGCTGACCAGCGCCAGGGCCCTGAGCTTCTTTTTGCCCATCCCCTGAAGCATAAGCAGCTCTTTGTAATCACGCGGCTGGATTTCGTACGCGTGGTTCAGAATATTCCAGTCCTTTTTCGTCAGGTCGCATCTTAATATTTCATGCCTTTGGGGGAGCCTTTTTATGCCTTCATCAAACAGCGTGCTCTGTCCGGTGAAGTATTTCCTTAGCCGGGCGGGATTGTCCTGGATAAATCCCAGGCTGCTTTCCCTTACACCCCTGGATTTTCTGCTTACCAGGTTGAGCGTTCCTTCCGTCCTGGCCCCTGCAATGCTTTCCGGCGGGGCCTCGGTAAAGTTTCCTGTTTTTCTCCAGTGGTATCTCCGGGCATAGCCGGTGGCATCGTTCATGCCCTGCTGCACCACTGCCCAGTTGCCCCTTTCGTCCATGAAGAATGAATGGTGGTAAAGCTCATGGTAATCCTGGACGCAGGATGAGTCCACCTTGGCGGTCATCCGGGTGGCCTCCAGCAAAGCCTTTCTTTTTGCCCCGGAAAGGCTGAAGGAGTCTGAATGCCTGGAAATCTCTGAAGGCGTTTTTCCTGACGCCTTTCCCTTGCCCCCGCATGCCGCTATGCCCATGTCCGGTGCCAGGGCCTCTTTAAGGGCACCGCAGGCAGTGGTGGATGCTCCTGACGAGTGCCAGTCAAAGCCCATCACACAGGCAAACGACTGGAAGAACATGGGGTCTGATATCCTCTTCAACAGCTCCCCGGTTCCGTATTCGTCAATGACAAGCTGGCTCACCGCCCCAGCCAGGGGCTTCATCCTTCTGAACAGCCAGGGCGGGCACTTCCCGGTGTGCAGGGGAAGGTCCACGGCGCCGGTTTTCATGAGTATATTGCTGTTTCCGGGTTTAATAACATTGCCGGGGTCTATTTCCGCGGGTGCGCAGTGGATTTATAAGGCTTAAGCCAGAATGGGTTCCATGAAAATATTGATGGTTTTATTTGCTGCGTTGTTGGTGTTCGGCTGCCTTCAGCCGGAAGGGCCGGCCAATGAGACTCCGGTGGAGAATGACACCAATGAGAGCGGGGAAACAGATGAGACCGGGATAGACCTTCACGGATTCTGCGGGTGGAGCACAAACGGCTCGTGCAATGAAAGCGCCGACTGCATGGTCGGGGGGTGCTCAGGGCAGGTGTGCCACTCCGATTCCGGGGAGGCGCCGGTAACAACCTGTGAATGGAGGGACTGCTATGATGCAGACGCATACAACGTGACATGCGGCTGTGTCCAGGGAGAGTGCAGATGGCATTGAACTGCCGCACCCAACTACCTGAACAACGAGTCTTTCATGGGACGCACTGACCGTTTCGGACGGTCAATAGCGTGCTTTATTGAAGATGCGGATTGAAAGGCACAATCTGCAATACTCTGGCCTTGCCACAGGCAGGGAATCTGCCTCTTTTGTGCTTGATTTTGTAAGGGAAAAAAGACAGATAATTTGCTGGAAAGACAACGAAATGTTTCGTCAGCTGCCTTCAGCTAAATTTATAAGGTATTCTTTCTTAATTTTCCATACCCGCCTTAGCTCAACGGTAGAGCGGCCCGCTGTAGTTTTGAATAACTCGGAAACGAGTAGATACGGGCAGGTTACTAGTTCGAATCTGGTAGGCGGGATAACTTCTTTTTCTAGCGCCTTGTCGCCAGCATGTGCAATAACAGGATTGTTGGCAGGAAACAACAAAAAGAGCGGCCCGGGATTTTGAATAATATAAAAAGAGAAATAAAAAAGAAGGGGTTAGACCTTCTGCATCTGGCTCACGAAGTCCTGTGCAGCCTGGAGGGTGTCCTCCTTCTCTGCACCGGCCACCACAATCTTGGAGCCTTCCACAACCTCCCTTACTACGGTTGTTTCAGTGGCCCAGTCCACCGGCTCGTCTGCCAGCAGGTCTGCGGTGACGGT
>WJIU01000017.1 GCA_014730115.1 Microcaldota archaeon | reverse complement strand
TCAGTAACTTTTCCAGGAGGCTTCCTGTTTGAGATTGCAATCCCGTTGGGATGGTGCCCTCCGGTCTGGTTGTCTCTTACTGTATCCCAGTTGTTCTTCCTGGTCTCTTCGGCATCGGTGAATCCGTGGTCGCTGAGAATCAGGAATTCCTTTTCCTCAATATGGGGCAGGAGCCGCCCAAGTGCGGCATCGATGCTTTGGTAGTGCTTCAGCACAATGTCCTTCTGGTGCCAGAACATGTGGCCCACCCGGTCGGTCTCTGAAAATACCACTGCCACCAGGTCCGCATCGCCGTATTCTATAGCCCCTATAGTGTCATTAGCAAGCTTTTTCGTGCTCTCATACATCTCCTCTTCAGTGGTTGAAAGGACATGCTTTTCCCAGCCCCTGAGTTCATAGTTGACATTTATCGGCGGAAGAGAAACAGGGATTGCCATGGCAATGGCCCGGTCGACCCTGTCCCAGATGAAAATCTTTTTTTCCATCAGCTTCTGCTTTTCGTCCTCACCCATGGCAAAATAGCTGAGCCCGTGCTCCTCAGGCTTCAGGCCGCTGAAAATGGTTGCCCAGGAAGGGCCGGAATGGACCGGCCTTACATCGCAAACCAGGGTGGAATGCTTATAGCTGCCCAGCAGCTTTTTGAATGTGGGCAGCCTGTCCAGATTCGGCTTGATAATGTCCCATGTTGCCCCGTCTACACCCAAAACTATCATTCTACTACACCCACAGCAATTATGTTGTCCCTTGAAAGTACGAACCTTCCGGTATGGGGTACTTCAGAAAAGCTTTCAAAGACCATGGGCCTGCCAAGCTTAATCTCAACCTGCGCCGATTCCCATCCATCTATTTCAGAAACCCCTTTCTTTGGCTCTTTGTCTGAGATTGGGTTCATTTTCTCAATGATTACGGAAATCTCTGCCTCGGCCTCCTGGGAGGCACAGGTTATTGTCAGCCTTTCCCCGGCTTTGACTCCGTTTCCCGGAAGGCAGAAGATTTTCGCCTTTATTGAGGATGTTGGCTTGGTTTTATTGTCAGCGGGCATGCAGACATTGCCCCTTTGTATCCCGTCATTCTCCTCAAGCTTAAGCCCTATGTTCTGGCCTGCCTCTGCTTTGTCCACGACATCCTGCCTGAGCATCATCTGTTCTATTTTCCTTTCAATCCCCGCAGGCTCTACTGCAATCATGTCTCCGACCGACAGGGTTCCTGTGTCCAGCCTTCCCACAAGGATTTTCTCACCCCCCATGTCATATACGTCCTGGACAAACATCCTTGCCGGAAGCGATTTAAGCTCCTTTTCGTAGTCGATATCCGAAAATTCCTGCATATACTGCAGCACTGTCTTGCCTTTGTACCACGGAGTTGCTTCAGACAAGGCCGACACATTGTCGCCTTCCTTGGCTGAAACCGGGACAAATGCCAGCTTTTCATACCCAAAGCCGGTCAGTATTTCAGTTATGTCATCCCTGATTTTGTTGAATTCCTGCTCATCATAGGAAATGGTATCCATCTTGTTGATTGTGACAACCAGGTTCTTTATCCCGAGCAGGCTGGCAAGATAAAGGTGGAGCTTGGTCTCGTCCCTCAGGCGTTCATCCGGCTGGGCCGACACGATGAGTATGGCGGCATGGGCCAGCGATGCCCCGGTAAGCATGTTCTTGACCAGCTCTTTGTGCCCCGGGACGTCTATAAGCTCATAGATTACCCCGTTGTGATGCACCTGGGCCCGGGTAGTGTCCAGGGTAAAGCCGCCTTCCCTCTCCTCCTCAAAGCTGTCCAGGAGAAATGCATATTCAAAATCCTTTCCCAGGGATTTGGAAGTTGCCCTGGCCTCATTGATGCGGTCCTCGGTTATGGAGCGGGTGTCGTAGAGCAGCCTTCCAATAAGGGTTGATTTGCCGTGGTCCTTGTGCCCCAAAAGGGAAATCCTGATTTCCTTGGCCATTGCAATCACATGTATCCCAGGGCCCTGAGCCTCTGCATTACATTTTCCTTTTCCTTGTCCTGCATCCTTCCGGAGCGCTCTGCTATGTCTGTTTTTTTCAGCTCATCAATAATTTCGTCCACAGTGCTTGCATTGGAATCCATGGAGACAGTGCACTGGGTGCAGCCCAGGCTCCTGAACCTTTTACCGTTTCTGGAGAAGTAAAGCGGGTTAATCGGGATATTCTCCCTTTTCACATATCTCCAGGTGTCAACCTCATTCCACTGGAGAAGTGGGTGAATCCTGACATGGGAGCTGTCCTCGAACTTGCTGGTGAAGTCCCAGACCTCCGGAGGCTGGTCGTCGTAGTTCCACTTGAACTGCTTGTCCCTTGGGGAGAAGGCCCTTTCCTTTGCGCGTATTCCATGCTCGTCCCTTCTTATGGAGACAATTAGTCCGTCGAAGCCCCTCTCATCAAGCACCTTCTTCAGTGCGTCAGTCTTGTTTGAGCCGCAGCACTTTATTCCGGAAATGTCATCCCTGATTATGCTCCTGGCAACTATGAGGTCCAGATTCCATTCCTCTGAAAGCTTTTTTCTGTATTCATAAGTTTCTGGAAAGTCTATGCCATTATCAATGTGTATTACCGGAAAAGGCACTTTTCCGAAGAATGCCTTTTTTGCCAGCGCAAGCATAACAGTGGAATCCTTTCCCATGCTCCAGAGGCCGGCGATGTTTTTGAATTTAGCCTTTGCCTCCCTCAAAATATAGATGCTCTGCTCTTCAAGCTTGTCCAAATCCTGCAATTCAGCCATATGTCTCACCTATTCAATATAACCCAGGGCACGAAGCCTGGACTTTACCTTTTCTTTTTCCCTTTTCCTGAATACGCCTTCCGGCTGGTGCTCAGCCATGAGCTCCCTAAGGATGAATACCACGTAATCAGAAACCGAGGTAAATCCTGTTCCGTCTATGCTTTCCTTGACCTTGTCGTACAGAGGTCTTGGTATGGACACTGTAGTATACTTTTTTATCTCTCCCATGCACTCTCCTCTAATTAAATGTAATTAACAATTATTAAAAAAGTTGTGCTTCAGCCGTTTTTCAGCTTGAATGACAGGAGGCTGTAAGCCATATGCAAGGTGTCATCGAGCAGCCTGAACTTGGAATCAGGCGCTTCCTTCCATTCTATCGGTATTTCCTCTATTTTCAGCCCTTTCCTCTGTGCCCTCACCAAAAGTTCGGCATCCCAGAACCATTCCTTATTCTCAATTCTGTCAATTATTGGAAGCACGCTTTTCTTCCTGAATGCCTTGAAGCCGCACTGGTGGTCTCTTAATTTTGAACCGAGAAGGAGCCTTACCAGGAAATTGAAACTTTTGCTTGCAAAGTGGCGGACGCGGTTCCTTCTGGCCCTTGATTTCTTCAGGTATCTGGAGCCAATTGCAATGTCCGCCCCCTCCCCCATCACCTCCATGAGCTCTTCTATGTGTTTAACGTCTGAGGAAAGGTCTGCATCCATGAATATGACCACTTCTCCGGTTGCAGCAGAAGCGGCGTTCCTTATGGCTGTTCCCTTCCCTGCCCTTTTCTTTTCATGGATAATCCGGATTTTTTCGGATTCTAGGCTATGAGCTATTGCTGCCGTGTTGTCGGTGCTCCCGTCTTCACTGATTATGATTTCGTAGCCTATACCGCCTGCCTCCAGTGTCTCCGCAAGACGTTTCACGTTTCTCTCCAATATCCTCTCTTCGTTGTATACTGGCAGAATTACCGAAACAGCTGGAGTTCCCATTATATTTCATCTCTTCCTGATTTTTTAAACCCTTGTTGATAAACAATACTGCAATGAAAATTGCCTTTTTTAACTGGCGCGACATCAGGAACCCTGCTGCAGGCGGAGCAGAGGTGTATGTGCATCAGATTCTGAAAAGGCTGGTGGAAAAAGGACATTCTGCTACCCTGTTTTCATCATCTTTTCCCGGCTCCAGTCAAATGGAAATCATTGACGGAATTGAGCATATCCGCTATGCCTGTAAGTATCTGATATATCCAAAATCCCTATTGTGCTACAAAAAGCATATCCGAGGCAAATACGACGTCATTGTTGAAAGCATAAACGGGGTGCCCTTCTTCACAAGGCTTTTTGCAAAGGAGCCTGTTGTGTCCCTTGTTCATCAGCTTACAAGGGAGAACTGGTATTCTGCCCTGCCCTTTCCCCTGGCCTTCCTTGGTTATCACCTGGAAGACTGGATGCTCTCCCTGTACAGGAATTCCCCTGCAGTGGTCCCTTCAGCTTCCACCCGGAATGACCTTGAAAAACTTGGATTCCGGCAAATACATATCGTCCACGGCGCTGCAGAAGTGGCCCCTAAACCTGTTGAAAAGCAGAATGCAGTTCTTTACCTTGGCCGGCTGACCAAGTCCAAGCGTGTTGGCCACGCGTTAAGAGCCTTTTCCATAATTTCAGAAAATATTCCTGATTACAGGCTCTGGATTGCCGGAAGCGGGCCTGAAGAGAAAAATCTTGTGAAATTAGCTGAGGAACTTGGCGTCTCTGATAAAACGAGATTTCTTGGAAAGGTTGATGAGGAAACAAAATCAGAGCTACTTTCAAAGGCGAAATTGCTGCTGTTTCCTGCGGTACGTGAAGGCTGGGGCCTTGTGACCCTTGAAGCCAATGCATGCAGCACTCCTGTAATTGGATACGATGTCCCTGGTTTGCATGATAGTATTAAGGATGGAATCAACGGATGCCTAGTTCCGGATGGTGATTTAAACGGAATGGCCAGGTCTGCTCTGGGATTGTTGTCGGATAAAAAAAGGCTGAAAAGGTTATCTGCGTCGTCATTGGAATATTCAAAAAGATTCAGCTGGGATAAGTCTGCAGAAGAATTTGAATCTGTTTTGGAGGCAT
>WJIU01000002.1 GCA_014730115.1 Microcaldota archaeon | reverse complement strand
TCCATTATCTGGGCATCTCCCTCTACACAATGAATGTCCAGAACCACTCCGTCAACTTCTTCGGCCAGGCCCTGGTAATGGAATCTGTATCCTGCAACATCCATCGGCGAATCCCTGGTTATCAGCCCGTTGTTTTCCCCAACTGCAGTATTTGGGCAAATCTCCGGTTCTTCATCTGCACCTGCATCGACACCGCCATCAACAAGGTCATCATCTGTCTCAACGCCTCCGTCAACACCTGCATCAGCATCTCCGCCGTCTACCACATCACTGTCTGTGTCTGCACCGCCATCAACAATGTCGGAGTCAGCGTCAACGCCTCCGTCAACACCTGCATCAGCATCAACGCCCCCATCCAGGCCGGCATCAGCATCTCCGCCGTCTACCACATCACTGTCTGTGTCTGCACCGCCATCAACAATGTCGGAGTCAGCGTCAACGCCTCCGTCAACACCTGCATCAGCATCTACCTGCCTGTCCCCATCTGAAATGCTTGCATCCGGCATTCCGTTAGCATCAAATCTTTCTTCTACCCCGAGGGTACAACTGGCAGAGCTTAGTAACATCAAAACAGAACCTGCCATAAACCACTTGCTGAACCTAGGTCTTGAACTTCTATCCCGGCCCTTCTCTGTATTCGAGGTTTTTTGGCCCTTTTCCTTATCCTTCAAATTTTCATGTTTTTCCAACATTGTCCCATCCCTATAGATTATATACATGAATAGTGAGTAAAGCAGAATAGTCGTTGCTGCTGCCGTGAATCTCAACCACGAATTCCTTTCCTTCCAGCTCATTGATTACTGAGTCCCCGCCGGCTATATTCTCAAAAGCCACATCATCCATTATCTGGGCATCCCCGTCAGCACAATGGATGTCCAGAACAACGCCGTCAATACCTTCAGCCAGGCCCTGGTAATGGAATCTGTATCCTGCAACATCCATCGGCGAATCCCTGGTTATCAGCCCGTTGTTTTCTCCCACACTGACATTCTGGCAAAGTTCCGGTTCTGCGTCAACCTCTGCAATGTCAGGAACAATGATAATGCCGTCGTCGGCCTGCAAATCCCAGACCAAATCAGGCAGAACATCCGCATTACCGCTTGCATCGCTGGTTTCGGCATCATAGGCTGAATCATCATATGCAGTTTCATCCAATGGCTCCAGGTCTGGAAAAGACGCATCCCAGGAAAAGTCCGGGCCGGAGTCTACATCAAGAAACAAATCATCGCCAGCATGCCCGTCCGGCTCTGCATAATCCTCGGTTTTCCAATCTGCATCATTAAGGACAACTGAATCATCGTTTTCCTGGTCCCTCAATGCGTCGCTTGTCTCACAGTCATATCCGGTCTGGTCCTGTTCAGCCTCAAACACTGTATCCGCATCCCTTGTGTCGGACACATCTGATTTTATAGTCTCTCTGGGCACATCAATTTCATGGCGGACGTCCCCGGCTTCTGCGTATTCACCAACAATGTCCATTACTTCTGCAACATCCGGCCTGGCAGGCGTTTCCCTGCCCTGGCTGTCCGGATTCTGGAACAGGCCCGGGTCTTTCCCGGGTTTTGCTTCTTCAAGCTGGCAGGCCGGGACTGCAACGGAAACCCCGGCCAGGACAGCGGCTGCCCTCCTAAGTCGGTCGGTTAACGGCGCTTTTGATATTCTTCTTTTTTTCTCTTCACGTTTTGTCTGTTTTGCTGTTTCAACTATCATCTAAATCACGGTTTGCCATTTTATATAATATCTTTAATGGGTACCTTTTTTAACTGTTGATGGTGGGGAAAAAGTAGAATGGACTCGGGGGGACATACGGCTGTGCATTCCAGAAAGGAATCCAAAGCTCTCGCACCCCCGGCCCCTCGCGTGCAAGGCGAGTGCTCTGCTACTGAGCTACGAGCCCATAAATTAAAGTGCAATCAAGCTTCTTAAAACAGGAGTAGAATAAGGGGAAAAAGGTTTTAATATCAGCCGCAGCCGCCCCATCCGCAGGAATAACAGACCTTGCAGCCTTCCTGGAACACCAGGCTGCCGCCGCAGGAGGGGCAGATTCCGCTTTTAATCTTCTGGGCTTCAGACATTTCTTCTTTCATAACGCCACTGTTATCCGGGGAGGGAGATAACCCTGGGCCAAAAATCTTTTCTTCGCTCATGGTCTCAACCGGATTTCCTACGCATCAAATACTTATAAATTCGCGTTTTTCTCCCGTGAAAACCCGCCCCACAAAATTAACCAAGTGCGACAAATCAATCCTGCCAGGCGGGCATTCTGGCCATGTGCCTGTCTACGAATTCCTCTGCAGCTTTCCGCTCCAGCTTTTTCATTTTAATGAAGTATGCAATCATCCCTTCGCGCACTTCGTGCCTGGGCTTCAGATTGCCGTTTTCATAAGTGCAATGCGCGCAATAACGGTTGTCTTCCCTGGCGCCGCCGAAGTCGGACTGCTTCATCATCGGCATCCCGCAGCTTTCACATTTTTTGATTTCATTCATAATATCGCCCGTTGTGAAAAATGCCGAGGGGGGAACTTGAATCCCCGACCTCTCGATTTCTCAGTTGAGTGCGTTGATATCATCGGCTTCTGCCTCATAACTCATCGGATTCTCACCTATGAGTCGAGCACTCTAACCAGTTGCCTGCCCCAAAGGCCCGTATGAAACAGCGTCCTCAGGGGCTCTGAGCTACCCCGGCAATTAATCAACATTTATTGAAGGACTAGAACTTATTAATTTACTTACCTTTAAATTAAATACGAATTTTGGCTGGTTATATGGGAGAGCAATACTTTGATATGCTGAAATCCGAATTGCAGAAGGCTTATTCAGTGGCTGCGGAAGCCAGGAAAAAGGGCTATGACCCCACCAGTGACATTGAGGTTAAAATTGCCAAGGACGTGGCGGCAAGGGTTGAAGGTATCGTAGGCCCTCCCGGGGTTTACAAGGTCATCCGCTCCATGGAGGAAAGCGGCATGACCAGGGAGGACATCGCATTTGAGGTTGCAAGAAAGATTGCAGGCGGGAAGCTTATGAAGGCCAGCAAGGAGCTGCTCATAGAGCAGGCCGTCCGCACTAGCCTTGGCATACTCACCGAGGGGGTCCTGGTAGCTCCAACCGAAGGCATTGCCAAGGTTAAAATCAAGCAGAACCCAGACGGCAGCGATTACGTGGCTGTTTATTATGCAGGGCCGATAAGAAGTGCGGGCGGAACTGCAGCTGCGCTGAGCCTGGTGCTTGCAGACATAGCCCGCCGGGAATGCGGGGTAAGCGATTATCGTGCCACTGATTCCCAGGTCATGAGATACATGGAGGATGTAAACGTTTATGAGAACCGCTGTGTGCATCTGCAGTACCTTCCGCCCGAAGAGCACCTGAAGGAGATTGCCAGAAACATTCCGGTATGCATTGACGGGGAGCCGACCGAGGAAATAGAGGTTTCTGCATACCGGGATGTCCCGGGAGTGGAAACAAACCGGGTGCGGGGCGGGGTGCCCCTGGTCATGTGCGAAGGCGTTGCCCTCAAGGCAGCCAAGCTCCTGAAATATACCAAGAGACTGGACCTGGGATGGAACTGGCTGGAGAAGATAATAAAAATCAGGAAAAAAGCCGACAAAATTGAAATAAGGCCCGACGATTCATTCCTGGAAGGGCTGGTGGCCGGCCGGCCGGTTTTTGCCTATCCTTCTGCAAAAGGGGGGTTCCGCCTAAGGTATGGCCGGAGCAAAACCAGCGGTCTTATGGGCAAGAACGTCCACCCGGCAACAATGGCGCTGCTTGACAACTTTCTTGCATACGGTACCCACATGAAGATTGAAAGGCCGGGCAAAGGGTGCGTAGTGGCTGCGCATGACGGGCTGGAGCCGCCGGTTGTGAAGCTTAAGAGCGGCAGGGTAATGAAGGTTAGGAGCCCGGAGGAAGTGGAAGAGATAAAAAACGACATTCAGGAAATCCTTTTCCTGGGGGACATGCTTTGCAACTATGGCGATTTCCTGAAATCCAACCATCCCCTGATTCCAGGGGGATACTGTGAGGAGTGGTGGGAGCAGGAGCTCAGGGCAAAAGGCCTGGACATTCCGGGCAGGCTTGATGCGCCTGCAATGTTTGACTTTTCAAAAAGAAACGGCATCTCCCTTCACCCGAAATTCACTTACCACTGGCATGACATTACTGAAGCGCAGCTTGGGCAGCTGGCAGAGTGGCTGAAAAAGGCCCGGCTGGAGACTGAAGACGGCCGGATAAGGGAATGTTCGCTTCCGGAGTCGGGGGCAAAGCGGGTGCTGGAAGAGCTGCTGGTGGAGCACCGGGTGCACGAAGGCGTGGTGGTGCTGGAGGGCGATGATGCGTTTGCATTGCTGTCCTGTTTGGATGCCTTCAGGGAAGGTGCAGTGGACTTCAGCTCGTATGAGGGCCTGGATACCGTGTCCAAAAGCCCCCTGGAAATTGTTAATGCCCTTGCCGGCATCAGGATAAAGCCCAAGGCGCCCACTTACATAGGGGCAAGGATGGGCCGTCCCGAAAAGGCCAAGGAGAGAAAGATGGACGGGAGCCCCCATGTGCTTTTTCCGACCGGCTCTTTCAAGAACCGCAGTATAATGAAGCATTACCGCACCCTCCGCAGCAGGGACGGGGAGAAAACCCTGAACCTTGAGCTTATCCGCATGAGGTGCCCGAAATGCAACCGGCTGGAGTTCTACCGGCGCTGCGGCGTCTGCGGGGCGCAGACCAGGGAAGAGCGCATCTGCCAGAAGTGCGGCAGGATAGTCAAGTATGAGATGCACTGCGACAGGAAAACGCTGACCTATGACCGGAGGCCGGTTGAGTTTGTGGAAATAATGGAGAATATCCGCAGCCGTCTGGGAGAGGCGCCGGAGGACATCAAGGGCGTGAAAGGCCTTTCCAACCCCGGCAAAATCCCGGAGAGGCTGGAGAAGGGCTTTCTCCGGGCCAAGCATGATGTATATGTCTTCAGGGACGGCACCTCCCGCTTTGATGCCACTGATGTTACGCTCACCCATTTCTCTCCACGCGATATAGGGACTCCGGTGGAAAAGCTAAGGGAGCTGGGCTATGAAAAGGACTATCATGGCAGTCCCCTGGAAAGGGATGACCAGCTGCTTGTGCTCAAGCACCAGGATGTTATACTCTCTGAAAGGGGCGCAGATTATCTTGCCAGGGTGAGCCGGTTCATAGATGAAATGCTTGTCAACGTCTACGGCATGCAGTCTTTCTACAACGTAAAGGAAAAGGAGGACCTTATAGGGCATCTTACCATGGGCCTGTCGCCCCACACCAGCGCTGGTATCCTTACCAGGATTATCGGCTTCACAAATGCCAATGTGGGATACGGCCATCCCTACTTCCATGCAGCAAAAAGAAGGAACTGCGATGGGGATGAAGACTGCCTCATGCTTTTGATGGACGCACTCATAAACTTCTCAAGAAAATACCTCAGCGCAAACCGCGGTGGCACTATGGACGCTCCTCTTGTGCTTTCCATTGATGTGAATCCCAGCGAGGTGGATGATGAGGCCCATTGCATTGAATGCGTTTCCCATTATTCCCTGGAGTTCTATGAAGCGGCAGAGAATTACACCCCTCCGGGAGACATAAAGATGAAGACAGTAAAGGATGTCCTGGGCTCTCCCGAGCAGTTTGAGCTTCCGCTCACCCATGAGGGCGGCTCCCTTGACCATGGAAACACCAGAACTGCTTATGTGACCCTGGAATCAATTCCTGAAAAGATTGAGGTCCAGTTCGGCCTTCAGGAGCGCCTCAGGCCGGTGAATATCCAGGACGCGGCGGAAAAGCTTATCCTCAGTCATTTCATCCCTGACCTGTATGGGAATCTGCGCTCCTTTTCCAGGCAGACATTCCGCTGTGTTTCCTGCAATACAATCTACCGCAGGGTGCCCCTTGCAGGCAAATGCTCAAAATGCGGCGGAAACCTGCTTCTTACAATCAACAAGGGGGGAATAGAGAAATACCTGAGCATCTCCAGGGACATTGTGGAAAAGTACAGCCTTCCCCCTTACCTCAGCCAGAGGCTGGAGCTTCTGGAAAAGGAAATCAAGAGCATTTTTGAGGATGACAAGATAAAGCAGACTGGCCTGTCCGACTTTTTGTAAAAATAAAAAAGGAAAAAAATTACTTTTTTGCCTGCTTTCTGGAAAGTTCACCAAGTGTCGGAAGCATGTACTCCTCGCCCTGGTATGCCTTGTATGCAAGCACAACCTTTACCGCGATGTAAACCAGCACCAGCGGCAGGCTCAGGCATCCGAGCAGGCTTCCCACGCCCATGGTAACTGCTGAAACTACTATGGTGAGGAAAAAGAAGCCTCCCAGAACCACCACGGCAACAGCATCCACAATAAGGGACTGCCAGGCGTGGAACGAAAGGGTTTTGTTCTCTTTTTTCTCAGTCAGCAGAACAAACAGCGGCACTATTACACCGATAAGGTAACAGAGCGCTCCGATAAGTGCATTATCGCTGGTGGTTGAAGCGGGCTTTGGCTCCGGAGCCGGTTGCGGCTCAGCGGTCTCGGGTCTTGGGGCTGCCTTCGGCTCAGAAGCCTTGGGTGCAGCCATTTTTTCTCCTGCCATTTATCTTACCTCCTTAATATGACTCCCGGTAAATACCGCGGGGTCAGGCTATACTCACAGGGTATCTTTATAAATATTTTTCGGGAGCACAAACGACTGATGCGTGTTTTCAACTCCCTTACCAAGGAAAAGGAGGAATTTGCCCCTATAGAGGAAGGAAAGGTGGTCATGTATGTCTGCGGGCTTACTCCCTATGACAGCGCCCACATAGGGCATGCAAGGACCTATGTTTCGTTTGATGTCCTGAAAAGATACCTGATAAAAAAAGGGCTGGAAGTGCTGCACATCCAGAACATCACCGACGTGGAGGACAAGATAATCAAAAGATGCCTGGAGACCGGGGCAGACCCTATTGTACTTACCACCGAGGTCCATGATGAGGCGATGGAGCTGTTCAAAAGCCTCCACATCATTCCGGCTGATGTCTACCCCAAGGTTACCGGGCATATAAAGGAAATAACCGACATGGTCATCCAGATTATGGAAAGAAGCTATGCCTACGAAACCGGCAGCGGCATCTATTTCAATGTCCAGAAGTTCAGGGACTACGGCAGGCTTTCCGGACAGGACATCGAGCACATGAAGGCGGGGGCCAGGAAGGAAATGGCAGAAGACAAGCAGAGCCCCCTTGACTTTGCGCTTTGGAAAAAAACCAAGGGAGAAATCCTGGAGTTTGACTCCCCGTGGGGCAGGGGCAGGCCGGGCTGGCATATTGAATGCTCGGCCCTTGCAAAGAAATACGGGAAAAGAACCCTTGACATCCACGGCGGCGCCAGGGACCTGATTTTCCCGCATCATGAAAACGAGATTGCCCAGAGCGAGGCGGCAAACGGTGAAAAGTTCTGCAACTACTGGCTGCATACCGGCTTTCTTACCGTCAACGGGGAGAAGATGAGCAAGAGCCTGGGCAATTTCATCACCCTGAAGCAGGCATTGTCCCGGTTCTCCCCGAATGCCATGAGGCTTTTCTATCTCCAGGCCCATTACCGCAGCCCCCTTGATTACGATGAGGAAAAGCTGGAAGCCGGAGAGGAGAGCATACAGAGAATATTCAATTCCCTGGGCCTGATTGAGGAGCTGGAGCAGGGAGAATCCAATCCGGACGAGGAATTCCGGAAAAAGACCATGGAATATGCGGATTCCTTCTACAGCAATATGGGGGATGACCTGAATACTCCCGAGGCAATAGCAGACCTCTTCGGCGTCCTGCGGCTGGCAAATTCGCACCTGGGTGCACAGAAACCCGACCGTGAGCATCTCCGGAAGCTCAGAAAGGAAATAGAGAGCATGCTGTGGATACTCGGCCTGGAGCGGAAGAAAGCCGACCTGGAAAGCAAAAAAGAGGAGCTTCTTGAGATTGTAAAAGAGCTGAATATCCCTGCCAGTCCCAGTACTGCAAAGGAAGCCCTTGGGCTGCTCATATCAAAAAGGGAAGAAGCAAGAAAGCAGAAGGACTACCAGACAAGCGACAGGATAAGGGCCAGGCTCAGGGAAGCAGGGATAATTTTTGAGGACAAGCCGGAGGGAACCAGGTGGAAGCTTGGCTAATCGTTGCGGTATCCGGCGGTGCTGGTGCCGTTTCCCGCAAAGCAGGTTATGTTGCTGATTCCCCACAGGGCCACGGTCCGGAAAAAGCCGTTCTGCCGGAACCTCCGGTCGGAAAGCTTCAGTACCAGGCTGTCGTCGTAAACCACATTCCTGGAAGGAGGCATCCTGCTCATCATGTCAGTGTCCTCGCATACCACTGAGCGGTAGCCGCCGACCCTGAAAAACGCATCCCTGCGGTAGGCGCAGTTGTTAGCGGGTATCCAGAACTTTCCGGTAAGCGCATGGGTCAGGCGGGTGGAGTGGAAAACCCCCACCGAATAAGTATTGTAGAGGAACTTCCAGAATGAGGATTCAGATTCATACAGGTCCAGTCCGCCCACTGCAATAACATCGGGATTGGAAAAATGCCCTTTCAGCCTGCCCACGAATCTTGCAGGCACCCTGCAGTCCGCATCCATGAAGGCAAGGATGTCATTTTTTGCATTTCTGGCCCCTTCAGTCTTTGCAAGCCCTATGCCTTCCTTGGGCTGGAGCAGCACCCTTGCCCCGAAGCTTTCCACGATTTCCGCTGTTCTGTCCCTGCTGTGGCTGTCCACAATGATTATTTCGTCGTTTTTGCTGAGCTGGGGAACCAGCCCTTCCAGAAGAACGGAAATGTGCCTTTCCTCGTTAAGTGTGGGAATTACAAAGCTTAACATACACAATCATCCATACTTTCTAAATCATTTAGAAAATAAATCTATAAAAAGCAAACTGGCCCATCGCAAACAGCGCCTCTGCCTGGTTTATTTCTTGCTGCATGCTGCCAGCTGGTCTGAAATCTGCTCGCACTGGCTCTTTAGCCCCTTCAGCTGTTCGAGGTTGTGGGTGGCCAGGCTCTTTTTTCTTATCTGGCAGAGCTGCTCCTCCCATTTATCCAGCCTCAGGGCAACATGCCGGTTTGTCGTGCTCAGCCTTCTTGCCTTGTTTGCTATTCCCGAGCAGTCGACGGTTATCTCCTTTCTCATGTGCTCTATTGCATAATCCAGGGGCACTGCCCCCTTCGCCTCGGTGATTACGAACCTCTCACCATATTCCCGGGTCATGACTATGCATTGCAGATGATGCTTAAATATTTTTGTTGCAACGTCTTAGCATGGCCAAAATCAACATCGCAGTCCTTGCCTCGGGCAGGGGCAGCAATTTCAAGTCTATCGTGGACGAGATAAACGCGGGAAGGTGCGATGCCGAAGTGAAAGTCCTGGTTACCAACAATCCTGAAGCGCTTGCCATAACAACCGCCCAGTCCAACGGCATCCCGGTGGAGGTGCTCCAGAGAAAGCAGTTTGCCAGCCGCGAAGAGATGGACACCAGGATAAAGGAGACACTGGACAGGTACGGGGCAGAGCTTGTTGTCCTTGCCGGCTACATGCTTATCCTGAAAGGAAAGGACCTGCTTGAATCCTATAAAAATAAGATAATCAACATCCATCCTGCCCTGCTTCCTGCATTTCCGGGCGCGGATGCCCAGGCCCAGGCATACGAGTATGGGGTCAAGATTTCAGGGGTCACCATCCATTTCGTGGACAAGAGCCTTGATGCCGGGCCAATCATCTATCAGGAGGCTGTAGACGTAAGCGGCTGCAGGGGGCCGGAGGATGTCGCCGCCAGAATTCTGGAAATCGAGCACAAAGCCTATCCCAAAGTGGTAGATACCTTTTCCCGGGGAAGATATGTGGTTGAGGGTAGAAGGACCCGGTTTGTAAAAGAAAACTAGATGATAAAGGCTTTCATTGGATTTTCTTTGTATAGGGAAAACGGGCCCAGAGGGATTTGAACCCCCGACAGACGGATTCCACCTTTCAGGAAAACATCAGGTTTCCCGAATATAAGAGTCCGCTACTCTACCAAATCCCAAACTTTAGGTAGACTAAAAGTTTTAATCAAACTTTCCTAAAAGTTTGCTGAGTTATGGGCCCTTAAAGAGCGTTAAGGAATCTCATTGGAAACGAATTTAAACCATTACTAGTTCTGCTCCATGTAGCTTACGGTATACGCCTCCTCCCGGCTTGATATCCTGACGCTTCCGTTGACATAAGTTTCATATGCAGGAATTTCATACTGTTCCAGCAGCCTGAAGAACGGCTCCCTTGACCCTCCGTTCCCAGCACTGTCATCCGCACTCCCGGTAACTATCATCACCTCCGGCTCTGCCCTTATCAGGAACAGCCCGATGCTTCCGGTCCCCCTTCCGGTGCCGTAGTAAGGCGCTTCCATTATCCTGGTTTTTATTTTCTCAAGCTTGTTGTTGACAAGCTCTCCCTGTGCGCCGGTCTTTATGTTTGAAGTGAGCAGCGCAGAGAAATTGCGGTCGGACACCCTTACCACCAGGGCGTCATTGTCCCTGTCCTGGAACGTGTCATTTGCAGGAGGGTTGAGAATTTCCAGGGTGATGCCATTCAGTTCGGCAGTATGCCCTTCCCTTACTTCGTATGTATTCTTGGTCTCCTTACCCACTTCGGATATTGCATCTTCGTACCCCAGGTCCCCGTAGCTGAGGCCCGACCACCAGAGCTCCTCAATCTCAAAGTTTTTGGCAACAGGCTTCATCCCCCCGTACCTTGTCGGGTCTGCGGTGGTTGAGATTAGCAATTCAATGTCATCCACCTTTCTGGAGCGGAGAAAGTCAATCACCTCCCCGGATTTCTGGCTGGAGCCTGCATCCACCAGGATGTCCAGGTCCCCCTTCTTGATAAGCACCGCATCCCCGTGGAGCCCGGTCTCTCCCAGGTCCATGAAATACATGCCGATAGTCTGGTTGGGGTCGTATATGAACTCCATGCCTGTGGAAACGTTTTCCCCCGGACCTTCATCTTCCTGGGTGTAGTTCCCCTCCACGGTCTGGTTTTCCTGGCCTTCAATGATTATATCCACCGGAGGCGGTTTCTCTTCTTCGGTTTCATTTGTAATGTTTTCCTCGGCCGGGGGCGGTTCCTCTCCCCCGTTGCAGCCGAAAAGCAGAAGAAGCAGGAAAACCGCAATCAGCGCTTTCATAGGGTCACCTTTCCTTCCTGGATGTTTTTTCTAAGAACTGAATCGCAGTCTGCAATTTTAATCCTTTCCTGCCCGCCGTCATTGCGGTATCTTATTGTAACTGTGTCATCCTTGAGTGTGTCATAGTCCACGGTAAACGCAAACGGTATTCCTATCTCATCGCCCCGGGCGTAACGCCTGCCGATGCTTCCGCTGCTACGGTAGGCTATGTCAAAGCCCTTCTCCCTGAGCATGCCGGTGAGCTCTTTTGCCTTTTTGTCCAGCCCGTCTTTCCTCATAAGAGGGAAAACAGCGGCATGATAGGGGGCTATTACCGGAGGGAAGTCAAACCATTCCCAGTCCTTCTCCTTTGTCTTTTCCCGGTAGCAGTGCTCCAGTATGCAGAAGAAGAGCCTGTCCACGCCCATGGAAACCTCCACTACATGGGGGATTATCTTCCTTCCCTCTACATGGACGCTCAAATCCTTTCCGCTTGTCTTTGCATGCTGGGACAGGTCGAAGTCGGTGCGGTAGGCATTTCCAATTGTCTCTACTACGCCGAATGACGATTCCACTTCCATGTCAATGTTGGCCTTTGAGTAATGGGGCATTTCATTTTCCCCAAGAACCCGGAAATACATCCTGTCCTCAGGTATGCCCACTTTCTTGTAGAATTCCCATTCCCTGGCAAGGAAAAACGACATTATCTGGTTTGATGCAATCTTCTTTTCCACCAGCTCCCCTGCACTCATTTCCTCTTTCTTGCTGTCCAGGGCCATAGTCATTTTCTGTTTTTCCACATCCCGGAATCCTTCGTAGCCGCCGGATTCGGGGTCAAAGAAGTATTCCAGTTCCATCTGGGTGAATTCCCTCATCCTGACCAGCCCCTTTCTGGGTGAAATCTCGTTCCGGTAGCTTCTTCCAATCTGTCCTATTGCCATGGGAAGCCTGGTGCCGTGGTTTCTGAACAGCCTGGGAAATGCGGTGAATATTCCCTGGGCGGTCTCCGGCCTGGTATAGGCAGGCGCCAGGTCCCCCCCAATCCCGGTCTTGAACATAAGGTTGAACATATAGGCTGGCCCGAACAGGCCTCCGCATCTGGGGCATTTTATTTCACCATCCCGGATTGTCTGGTCCAGGCTGTCAAGCCTTCCGTCCCATTTCTCGCCATGCATGCGGTAATGCACATCTTCCACAAACGTGTCTGCCCTGACTTTTGTCCCGCATTTGGTGCACTCCACCACCGGGTCTCCGAAGCTTTCCACATGCCCGGAGGCCACCAGAACCGGCTCAGGGGTGACCGTGCTGGTCTCCACTTCATGGAAACCTTCGCTTTTGATGAACATTTTTCTCCACAGGCGCTCAATCTTGTGCTTTATCAGCACACCCACCGGGCCGTAATCATAAAAGCCGGCGGTTCCCCCATACGGTTCGTAGCTTGGGAAAAAGAATGACCTTTTTAGTGCTAATTCAAAGATTTTCTCATGAAGCTGCATAAACTCTGGATATATATCAGCGGTTTTAAATCATTTTGCGAGGATAGCACCCCATGGAGGAAGAGCCGGTGCGGGAGTTCGCAGAAACTGCTCCTGATTACGCAGGCGCAATCCTGGCTGTCCATCTTGCATCTGAACTCCTTGTTTCAGCAAGGCAAAAGTTTGATGATGCACAATACGACGAATCCGTTGCTGAATCAGGGGATTCAATAAGGGCTTCTGCATCAGCGCTTCTCCTCAGGGACGGGTTTGTGGCATCCTCCTTCCGGGCAACCTGTGATTATCTTTTCCTGCATTATCCGGGAATGCTCTGCCTTGACGCGTGGGGAAAGACCGAGGAAATCCGCAGCAATGCAGTTAACGGCATTATCCGCACAATACTAAAGATTATGGGAATAATTAAACCCATCACAAAGAAGGAGGCAGAAATGGTGATGCAATCTGCCGAAGACTTCCTTGTATCTGTGGAAGAACTGCTGGGGCGAAGATAATGAGGACAATAATATTGGCGTTTATATCCCTGCTGATGCTGGGATGCATCATAGGCGGAGAAGAAGGCAACCAGACCAATGTAAGCGAAGACAATGCCTCCAATATTACAGAGCCTGTTAATGTCAGCAACGCGGCCAATGCAACCAACGCCACCAACCAGACCAATGGAACCCAGCCTTCCAGATGGGAGCGGTATCAGGCAGGAGAGTTCAGCTTTGAATACCCGGTCCGCATGGAAACCCAGGGAGGCGCCGGATTATTCACCGGGGAGCATTCCGTAGAGAACCAGACCAATGAGGCCCTGGCGGTAATGTACTACAACACCTCTGCGGTCTATGGCCGGAACCAGGATAAAGAGTTCAAAGAAACGCCTTCTGAAACCGCAACCCTGCTCCTGGAGGATGACATTGGGGAAGACCCTATAATGATGCTGCATGATGCTGAGGAAATAGGGGGGATTTCAGAGTTCTCAATCGGCAGGGATGCCTATGTTTCCCAGGCGCCCTTCAAAATCAGGTTTTTTGAATCCGGAAAGCTGTATAACGGATACGCCCTCAGCATTTATGTGCCGGAGCGCTCCCTGCATGTGAAATTCAGGGTGATTGCACTGAATCCCCAGCTGGCCAAAGACATCAAGGACCAGTTCCTTCTCAGCTTCCGGCTGGAGTAATTTTTAATACTTACCTGTAATATCGCCTTATGACACTTTTCATTCTTGAATCCCTTGGATGCATCCTGCCTCTTGGGTTTGTGGGTTTTCTTCTGCTGCTCAGCGCAGTAAAAATCGTCATGGAATATGAAAGGGCAGTGCTTTTCACCCTTGGCAAGTTTTCCGGCACCCTGAACCCCGGGCTGAACCTGGTTATCCCGATTGTCCAGGGAGTGAGAAAGGTTGACACACGAATAAAGACCGTTGACATCCCCAAGCAGGAGGTAATGACAAGGGACAATGTCCCGGTGAGTGTGAATGCAGTTGTTTACATGAGGGTGGTTGACCCGGAGAAGGCAGTCCTGAAGATTCAGAACTACGTCTATGCAGTCTCCCAGTACGGCCAGACCGCACTCAGGGACGTGATTGGAAACAAGGAGCTTGACTTTGTGCTTACGGAAAGGGACCACATTGCCGATGAGATAAAGACCCTGGTTGACAAGGAAACCGACGAGTGGGGCATTGACATCACTGCCATAAAAATCCAGGACATTGAGCTTCCCACCGATATGAAGAGGGCGATGGCCAGGCAGGCCGAGGCAGAGAGGGAGAAGCGCGCAGCCATCATCAAGTCACAGGGTGAGGTTACTGCATCCAAGAACCTGTATAAGGCAGCAGATACACTTGCCAAAGCCCCCGGTGCTCTGCACCTCAGGACCCTGGAGACCCTGGCTGACATTTCCTATGACCAGAGCAACACCATAGTGGTTCCCCTGCCGATGGAGTTCCTGAAGGCTGTGGAAGGATTTGCCAGGAGGACAAAGAAAAAGTCCTCCTGATTTTTTTATTTTGAAATAAAGAAAAGAAAAAAGAGACTAGTTCAGGTTGGCATAGAAATAATAGGTTTCGCTTGAACCCGGAGCCTCAGGTGTTGGCACTATCAGCTCAAAGTTGGCTGAGCTTCCGTCCCATGCAGTTCCCCCTGAGATTATCTCCGAGCAGAACATCATGTCGG
>WJIU01000001.1 GCA_014730115.1 Microcaldota archaeon | reverse complement strand
CCGACATGATGTTCTGCTCGGAGATAATCTCAGGGGGAACTGCATGGGACGGAAGCTCAGCCAACTTTGAGCTGATAGTGCCAACACCTGAGGCTCCGGGTTCAAGCGAAACCTATTATTTCTATGCCAACCTGAACTAGTTTCTTTTTTCTTTTCTTACAAGGAGACGGAGCCTGCTTTTATCTTTCTTTCTTCGATGCTGACGCTGCATGCCTGCATTGCATTGGCAGCCGGCAGCTTGACCAGCATTGTGCTGCCCAGCTCTTCAACCCCAAGATGCTTTCCATGGATATGGCCAAAGAAAGCGGCCAGGGGCTTTGTTTGGGTAATAATCTTCAGGATAGAACTGCTTCCCGCATGCTCGCCTTTGGGTGAAACATCAAAATAGCCTTTGGGAGGGGTGTGCAGCATGAGCAGGGTATTTTCATCAATGGGAAGTTTCGCCATTCTTGAGTAGATTTCATCCTCGGTAAGCTCCCCGTATGTCCCAAAGGGAGTGATATTGCTGTATCCGAAGCCAACCAGATTCAGTCCGTTTTCCAGCTCCACGCGCTTTTCATGGACCCACTGTGGGCTTTCCGAGAAAATCCTGTTGGCAAGCTCATTGTCCCAGTTTCCCGGAATGAGAAATGCACCGGGAAACGCTTCCAGGACCTCTTCTGCAAACTGGTTGGTCCGGGCAATATCCCCGCAGATAAAGACATGGTCAAAATCAGGGGATATCTTCTTAAGCGACTGGAGTGCAAGTTCATCCTCATGAAGGTCGGAAAAGGCAAGAATTCTCATTTTTTCTTCCTCTCTTTCTCATATTCCTTCATTATCTCCTTGTAGCGCTCATCAAACTCCTTTCTCAGCTTTTCTGAAATGTCTCTCTTGCTGAAGGCATCAGCCTTGGCTGCAAGGGTAATCTTGTTGGCAAGGGCCCGTGCGATTTTTCCCCTGACCTTCTTGGGAGAGCTTGAAACCCGCGCATGCTGGAATATCAACCCGTGCTTGGGGGGAGGGACCTTCCTGTTCTTAAGGTGCTTGAAAAGTGCCTTTTCAGCCCCTATCACCTGCACCGCGCTTGCCGGAAGCAGGGCGAGCTTGGACAATGAGCCCATGTGGGAGACAAGCTTGGCAGCCAGGTCCGGCCCTGCAACCTCCGAGATGTTGGGGCAGAGCTCCCTGGCCAGTTTTTCCTGGTATTCCCCGTATTTGCTTCTTTGCTTGTCCAGGTCAGCCACAAACCTGGCAAGTGCCATGCACTGGGAAAGGTCCTCCCTGGAAAGCTCTGCGCCCAGGCTTCCCTGGGCCGCCTCCTTTATCTCCGCGGCTTTCTTGTCCCCTACCAGGGAGGCAAGCTCCTTCTGGTCCACGTCCTTTCTGTCCAGCATCATGACCAGGCGGGCAAACTTCACCCGGTCGTCCAGCTTGAGCTCCGGAAAATAAATCGAATACCAATCCTCGAGGTGCTCTCCCAGGAGGTTGATGGTCTTGTCAAGGGATTCAATGGACTTGGTAACGCTGGCAAGCAGCATGTCCCTGCTCTTCATAGCCTCCTTGACCGATTCCCGGGATTTTTTCAAGAATCTGGCCCTTTTGTCGGATTTCTTAGGCATAAGTAGCACCGGATATAAAAGGCTGGAAAGAGTTTATAAATTCAACCCAAAAGGAAAACAGAAAAAACTAATAGTAATAATCGCCGGATGTTACATAAACACAGTCATCCTTCAGCCGCTGGTCCTGGACATTGTCGCAGACATCTTCATGGCAGGGACAAGTGATGGCATATTCGTAATAGCAGTTGTCCCTGCCCTCTGTATCATTGAGTTCCGCGCACACCGATGGCTTTCCCTGATACAGTGCTGCAGCCGAATAGCATTCCGGCCTGCTGTAGGAGTAATGCCCGATAATCTTGTCGCAGAATGAAGTGCCCCAGTCTGCTCCGCAGCGCTGTAATGACCCGATGTAACTGCAGACTTGAGGGTCTTCAATAATTCTGTTCTTTATCATGTATTTTTGTAGGCGGCACCAATTTAAAAAATTCTGAAAAATCACAGATAAAGCACAGTTTTAAACCATTGCTCAGTAATTTACCTCCATGGCCGAAGACGTAGAGAAGCTTACAAGAAAAACCGTCGAGAACGGCGGTGTCCTGGCCATGCTCTATTTTGACATTCACGCCAAGAGCAAGGACGCGGTAAAGGAGCTGGGAACCGGATTCATCAACAGTGTAATCCAGAAGCCGGGGGTGGTGTTTGCCTATGGGGAGATAGAGGACCCGGTAGGCGGGGAGGAAGGAAAGAACTGGTCAAGCTCCATTTCCCTGAAAGTGCTTAGCAAGGACTTTCTCACCCTGGGAAACCTGTGCATGGCGCACAGCCCGTTTTCCGTAGAAATTCTTCGCCCTGACAGCATAAACCTTCAGCTGAGCGAGGCCCATGAGCTGCTGGGCACCATGGCAGCCACCACTACCGAATACAAGAAGTACATACTCACCAAGCTGGCAAAGCCTGGAGAGGTTTCTTCGGTAGAGGAAACCTTGAAGAGGAGGGCCATGATGGGCAAGAAGATACTTGAAAAGAAAAAAGGTGAGGAATGATGGAAAGAAAAATGGTTAAGAGCGGCATTCCCGGTCTTGATGAAATTATGGGGGGAGGGCTTTTGGAAGGGTCCATAACCACGGTAGGGGGAAGAAGCGGCTCGGGAAGAAGCACCTTTGCACTCCAGTTCCTTTACAACGGCGCGATGGAGTATGACGAGCCGGGGCTTTACATCTCAATAGAGGAAAGCAAGCAGGATTTTTTCTTCCACATGAGCGGCTACAACTGGGACCTGGAGAAAGCAGAGGCCGAACAGAAGCTGGTGTTCCTTGACTATCCTATCTATGAGGTTGACCAGATACTCACCCAGTACGGGGCAATCCAGGAAATTATTAACAGCACCGGAGTGAAAAGGGTGGTGATTGACTCGGTCATGCCCATTGCCCTTTTCTTCCCGGACGAGGATGAAAGAAAGAAAGGCTTCCTGAAACTTATAGACAATATCCGGAAATGGAACACCACCACCCTTATGGTAGCCGAGGATACCCACTCCAGGAATGTGGGGAGCCTTCCGTCCACAGCCTTTGGAATTGAAAGCTTTACCGACGGATGGATAAACATCTATTTCCATTACGACGCGGACAAGGGAGAAAGAACCAGGGCGGTTGAGGTCATCAAGATGAAGGGAATAGGCCATTCCACCCGTGCATATCCTGCAGAAATAGACGAAGATGGATTCAAAGTCCTGTTTTCAGGCAAGGAAAAACCCAAAGCCGCCAAAAAGCCGAAACCGGCCCCGAAAAAACCGGCTGCAAAGGAGGCAAAGCCCAAGAAAAAGGTCCTTGGTGCAAGAAGGATAGTAAGAAAGCCCAAATAGTCAGAGGGGAAAGATTACCCCCCAGACAAGGGCCCTGCTTTTTTCATCCAGTTTTTCAAAATCAGCTTTTTTTACAATTACGCGTTTTCCTGCTTTTTGAAAATGCTTTACGGTTTCAGCATCTGCCTGCTCCAGAATTACATCATGGAAATCCTCGGCACTGTCTGAGCGGCTAACCCCCCTGGCTACCAGCAGGTTTTTCTCCCTGATACCCGAAAGGTCCGGGCCGGGCAGGGGAAGGACCACCCTGCACCTGAAGGTGAGCAGCTTCTTGACAAGCCCTTCTTCAGGGGCGGACTCCACCTGCACATTGATGAAATAGGTGAGCTTGTCATAGACATCCATATTCCTGGAAAGCCCTTCCAAGGCATCCAGGTCCACAATATGGATTAGCTGGTAGCCCTCTGTTTTCAGCCTTTTCGCCTGGTCTACGGGATTGCCCAGCAGGCGGAGAACCCCCTCTTCCCTGCGGAATACCTGCTTGTCTTTCAGATATATTACCGGAATATCATGCAAGTTATGCACTCCCCAGCCTCTCCGCGATTTCCTCTGTGGACAGCATTTCCTCACTTCCCGAGGACATGTCTCTCAGGGTGTACCTCCCGCTTTCTATTTCCTTGCCGCCCACAACAAGCACATGTGGGATGGACAGGGAATTGGCATAATCAAACTGCTTACGCAGGTTCCTTTCATTGAGGTCGGTCTCGCAGCAGATTCCCCTGCTCCGGAGAACTGATGCGATTTCTGCGGCTTTGGAATAGAATTCAGGCTGTACTGCGGCTACCAGTACGCTGGTTCTTGTCTTTTTTTCCGCCTCCCTCCGCTCCATCATCAGGGTCATAAGGCGCTCAATGCCCACCGAGATGCCGGTGGCAGGAGAGCCCTGGCCGTAAACCCCAAGAAGGTCGTCATACCGCCCCCCTGCAATCACCGTGCCGATGTCCTCGCTGAGCTTGACCTCGAAAACCGGCCCGGTGTAATATCCCAGCCCCCGGACCAGGAAAAGGTCAATGCTGGTGTCAAAATCACAAAGCCTTGTTATTTCCTCCAGTTCCGCCGCTCCTTCCGGAGAATATTTTGCGGCAAGGGCCAGCTTTTCCTTGTTGTCGCCTTTTGCCCTTACAATGGAAAGCAGCTCTGCGGCTTTCTCCCCAAGCATTGCATCAAGTATCCTTTCAACCTCTGCCTCCCCGATCTTGTCCAGCTTGTCCAGGGTCCGGAAGATGTCGTTTCGTTTCTCTGATATTCCCAGGCTGTCCGCAATAGCATCAAGTATCCTGCGGTTGTTGAGGAGAATCCTGGGGCGGTCAAAACCGAATTCCGAGCACACTTTCTTTGCGAGGGTCAAAAGCTCTGCCTCGCATCTCATGGAAGAGCTGCCGATGATGTCCACATCAGCCTGATAGAACTCCCTGAACCTTCCTCTCTGGGGCTCCTCTTTTCTCCATACCCTTTCAATCGCATATCTCTTGTAGGGCTTTGGAACCTCCTTGTTTGCGGCATACCTTGCAAGGGGGACGGTCAGGTCAAACCTGAGACCGTACTCGTTTCCTTCTATTACGAAAATCTGCTTCTCCACCTCCTCCCCGGCCTTGGCCCGGAGGGTGTCCAGGTATTCCATCGCAGGGGTCTCCAGGGGGCGGTAGCCGTAGCTGCGGAATATGCCCCTGATTTTCTCAGTGGCATCCTCCCTTACCAGCATCCTCTCGGCGTCTATGTCCCTCATTCCCTTGGGCGTAAGCTTCATGGTTACCACATCACTATCTCCTGATAAATTAAAAAGAGGTTAGAGCACCTTGGCCTTGGCAAACAGCTCCTCCAGCCTTTCCCGCCCTACGAACGGCTGGTATCCCAGGTAAAGGTCCTGGCTCCAGTATGCTGCCACGTCAAAGGCCCTGCCGTAGTTGCCTTCGTTTTCAAGCTTTTCCATTTTTGCAAGAACAGTGTCTCTGGCATTTTCCGGAAGCACGCCCATGCCGAATAAGGGAAGTATCCGGCATATTTTTTCTGCAGCTTCAACCCCGTTTTTCATTGCAGTCGTTTCAAGAAGCTGGGCAAGTCCGGAAAGAACCAGCCCCTTTCTGGGGCCGGCCTGCCCCTTGGATTCTTTCCCGGTTTCTTCCATGAATGCCATTGCCAGAATGCCTGCTGCAGAAATGAAATCACCTTCGCTTATCCTGTTGTCGACCTCTCCGTCCAGGTAAGCCATCGCCTTGCGGAATTCCATTTCCTTGTACACAGGCTTTACCCTTTCCGCCTCTGAAGATGCGGAATTGAAAAACAGCCTTGCCTCTGCAGACGTCCTGTTTCTTGCTGCTTTCAGCGCATCCTGCACCAGATTCCTGAATTTTTCCTTAAATGCATCCAGTTCTGAGGCAAGCCTTCTGTATTGGGCGAAGGTCATTGGCCTTTCCCTTTTTTCCATCTTATTCATTCATATCACCTTTCTTCATATATCTCTCAACTGCCGCCCTTGCAATCACATCGGCGGTATCAATTGTCTTCATTCCGGTGTCCTTCCCGGAGATTACAATGGGGAGGTCGGTGCAAGCCAGGATTATGCCCTCGGCACCATTTTTCCTGAGTATTTCAACAGCCTGAAGCAGCTTCTCCTTTGCAGGGCTGTTCCTGCCCCCTGCCAGGATGTCCCTTATTGCAGAGGTCACCTTTGCCTGGCTTTCAGCATCAGGCTTTATCACGGAAAGGCCTGTTTCAGAAAAGGCTTTTTGGTAGAAGCCTTTGCCTATCGTGGTTTCAGTGGCAAGAATTCCCCAGCTGCTAATGCCGGTTTCTCCGGCAGCCTTGACTGTTTCCTCCACAATGGAAAGCATGGGGGCTGTTTTCCTTAACTCAGGAATGAAACCCTGCATGGTATTGCATGCGATAAAGGAAAATCCTGCACCTGCATCGCTTAGCTTCTTCACCCCCTTCCTGAGCTCCTCAAACACCTCTGCATCATTGCTTCCCTTGTTCACTACATCGGGCACGGGCACGCTGTACACCAGGATTGGTGGAAAGTCACTGTCCAGCTTTGCCCCATACTCCTGCTGGCAGCAGCGAATCATACGCATGTATGTGTACGCAGTGCTTTCCGGCCCCATTCCGCCCAGCATTCCTATCATAGCTCAACACCCCTTCTTTTCAGCTCATCCTGGACCGGCTTTACAGCATAGGCCCAGATGCATTCAGACACTGCCGATGCATACTTCATAAGCTTCCCGGTTCCTGCCTTCCGGAAGAGCCTGGCCACCGCGGCACCATTGGACATCGGTGCGCTGCCCAGCATGACTGGAGCAGAATCCTGCTGAGCGGCAGCCTCCACCGCAAGCACGGACATCCTTACGAACGGATTCATAAACTTGGGGTTTCCGTCCAGGTAAATGGGCTGACCGCTGGCGCGGTTTGCCAGCTTTTTCATCTTCATGCAGAGCTCCATTTTGCCATCCGAAAAAAAGACCCTGTCTTCGCCCTGTTTTCCGATGTAGGGCACGACCGGCTTAATCTTTTTCGCGGTGCTCCTGAAGTCGAGGGGCTGGCTGAGCTGGACTATTTGCATGAAGTTGCGTATGTACCGGTCATACTCTTCCTCAAAGGCAGGACCTGCCTTGGCCTGGATGCCCATTTTCTTTCTCATGTATGATGCCTCCGCCACTTCAAACAGACGGTACAGGGACGGGGCATCCACTTCTGAAATTGCGGACACCAGCCCGGGGGGCATTGCCTGTTTCAATTCAGGCTCAAAACTTTCATAAACCCTTGAGAAAGGCAGGCCGTTCCTTTTTTTGTCCAGTATGCCGTCCCATTCCCTGAACCGGTCAACTTCCTTCCAATAGGCAGGGTCGCTCCACAAACCGGTTGTGGTGGTAAGCACCACCGGAACGCTGTCAAGGACTGTGGCTACCGCAGAAAGCACGCTCACCTTCTTTTTCTCGGAATCAACAAGCTCGTCACGGTCGCGGCCGTTGAGCTGGGCAAACCTGCCTGCCACAAATATGGTAAGCGAATTGCCCAGCCCTTGCTTTCTGAGCTTGGACATGAGCAGCATTACGTCCAGCTGGTCCAGTGGCTCGGAATACCGGGATGTGCTCATTCCATAATAGAACTTTGTCGGCTCCCCGATTTCCTCGGAAAGCACCAGGCCAAAGGAACGCAATCCTTCAGCGAGGCACTCCTTTTTTGACTTCCTGTCCGGGATGAACTAAATCCCTTCCTTTTACCTTCCTGCTTCTAACCTCTTTCATTTTTTTTCACCTCTTTTCTTTTTCAAATAGCCTCCGTTTCCGGAGCATGCCTGTGATTTTGTACCATCCGGAGCTCTCTCTATATCCAGAGCAATCTTTCCGTTTTCAGCAGAGCTGATACTGAGAATAATCTTTTCTCCGGGTTTAATTCTGATAGCGTTCCGTATTTCCAACGGTAAAACTAGCCGCGCCTTCTTGTCGAGGCGGATGAACTAAATCCCTTCCAATGAAGTAAATCCCTTCCGTTCACCATCTTTTGCACCTTTTGTACACATATATTATGAACTTCCCACTATATAAAGGTTTGTATCATCCGGCGCCGGCATTCCCTTTCAGACAGGCCTGGCAGATGGATTAAGAGGTTAATTCTCCCAGAATAACACTATGAAATTCATTTCTGCAGAGAAAATGAGAGCCCTTGAGGAGAAGCTCTTTGACAGGGGCATTTCCGTTACTGAACTCATGGAGAAAGTGGGAAGGAAATGCGCTGAAACCATAGAATCAAAAAAAGGCACCGGAAACAGGGTACTGGTTTTCTGCGGGCCGGGCAATAACGGGGGCGATGGTCTGGTGTGCGCCAGATACCTGAAAGACAATAACATTGTAGGGATTGTAATGGCCGGAGGGCCGAAAACCGTAGAGGCCAAAACAAACTACCGGCGGGCCAGGGAAGCCGGAATTCCCCTGGTACGCATGGAAAACGCAAAAGACTTCAGGGCAGATATAGTCATTGACGCGCTTCTTGGGATTGGGGCGGAAGGTCCCCTGAGGGGGAAAATCAAAAAAGCCTGCTCAGCGGTCCATTCAATGGGCGGATTCATAGTATCAATTGATGTTCCTACCGGCGCCGGACAGGAAAACAGAGTAAAGCCTGATGCCACCCTTGCCATCCATGCCCCCAAGGCAGAGGGAGGGGAAATCTGGACAGTTGACATAGGAATTCCAAAAGAATAGGTTTTCACCAGGTATTATAAGTATTAGTGCCAATTTATATATAGAAATGTTGGATGGGTGGAAGAATGGCAGATGAAACAGCAGAGAGCGGACTTGTAAAAAGCGCAGGTGTTGCGGCCCGCCTCGGAGAAGTGGAAAAGCTTGTGGACCTTTACGGTGCAGAGCATGTTACACCGGGAGTCCGTGACGTGCTTGACGACATATTGATAGAAGCCGTAGAAAAAGCATTGGAAGGCGGCAATGTTACCCAGACCCTTGCAATCATCGGGGGAAACGGAATACCCTTCGAAATCCAGGAAACCGCGGTGGATGTTATTGACCAGAACGGAAAGGCAGGCTGGCTCAGCGGTGTGTTCGGCTTCCATGACATAACTCCGGAAATTGGAATGAAAATACTGGAATGCCTTGCAAGAAACGGGCGGCTTTCAGAATTATTGAGGCTTGCAAACGGGGAAAAGGTTCTGGAAAGCGAAAATGACCTGCCGGAAGGTATCCGGGAAAAGGCCAAAGAGCTCCTGCCTGAATGTGTTGAAACGTGCGGGGAGTTCAGGCTGAGGGAGCTGGACAGGGACCAGCTGGTCAGCCTTTCGCTTGCGCTGGCCGGCAATCAGCCCGCTAACAGAGGTGTGCTTTCCAGTGGCACAATTCCCAAGCCCGCGGGCTACAGGACAGCAGGAAAGAACGGAAGACAGAAAGTGAAAGGATAAAATAATTGCACCAGAAGAACCTCCACCATGCTGGAGTTTCTGAAAAAGCTTGCTACGGTGCTCTTTTACGCATCTTTACCCCTGCTCATTCCCTTTTTCTACAGTCTGTATCTCGGGGATGAAACCTGGATTCCGGTCGGGATAACAATCCTGGTCATGGCACTGCCTGCGATACCCCAGCTGATAATGGGGGCATTCAAGAACGTCCTTAATTTTGCAAAATCAGTAATCAACCCCGAAGCCCCCTTCAACTACGTGGAAATCTTCAGGCTGGAGGAAATGAAAAGAAACGTTTCTTCGCTTACCCTGGGGGAGGTGCTTACCATTACCTCAATAGCCTGGCTGCTTGTCCCTGCAATCTCAACAATCCCCTATCTTTACTATGGGGCGGAGCCGGTGGACGCCTTCTTTGAAAGCATGTCCGGATGGACATCCACCGGTCTTTCTGCGCTTAGGTCTCTTGAAAACCTGCCTCCCAGCCTGGTGCTTTTCAGGAGCATAACCCAGTGGGTCGGAGGCCTTGGGATTGCCGTGCTCATACTCACTGCAGTCAGGGGGAAGGAGGCGCTCAGCTTCCTGAAGGCAGAGGGCCGGGCGTCCACCGAAATCGGCATTGGAGAGACAATTGAGGTGATATTCAAAACCTACCTGGCGCTCACTGTAATCGGCGTGGGGCTGCTTCTGTTTACGGGCATAGACATTTTCAATGCCATAAACCTTACCTTCAGCGGAATCTCCAACGGAGGGTTTTTCCCTTTTGATGAGTTCGTGTTTACTAATGCCCAGAAGGTAGTCCTTGCACTCCTTATGTTCATGGGGGCGACCAGCTTTCTTCTCTACCGAAGGATATGGAACGGAATGCCGGGAAAGGCCCTGTTTGATGAAGAGTTCCTGCTTTACTTATTCATAACTGTGAGTGCAATAGGAATGATAACCGTCATCGGAGGGGAGGAGCTTTTCAACACCATCCTGAACACAATATCGTCAATTGCATGCGGAGGCTTTGCCATAGGCAACCTGGGTGTCATGCACGATTTTCCAATTTATCTCCTCATCCTTCTGATGCTCTCGGGTGGAATGCTTGGGTCCACTACCGGTGGAATAAAGCTCTGGAGGATTCTCCTGATATTCAAGGCAATAGCCAAGCAGATTAGGGCCGCTTTCCTCCCCACCGGCTCGGTGCAGGTAGTCAAGATTAATGGTGCGCCGGTGGACAACAAGGTTATTGCAGAAAGCACCACATTCGTGTTTGCATACGTACTTCTCTTCCTTTTTGGAACCGGAGTATTAATTGCGACAGAATTTGGGTTCCAGGATTCCCTTTTCATGGTCGCATCTTCAGTTGGAAATGTCGGGCTTGCCACCATCGACGTAGCAGCGATCAGCGGCACAGCAAAGTCATTTTTAATTATGCTAATGTATCTTGGTAGGATAGAAATATTCCCGAGCTTTGCACTGATAAGCTATATACTGAGGAGATGACATGAGGATAGTAATATTCGGAGCAGGAAGGGTTGGGATTGCGCTTGCAAAAACCCTTGAGGAGAGAAAGCACCAGGTAGCGATGGTGGACCGCAGCCGGGAAATGTGCGACGAGGTTGCTGCCGAGACAAATGTAAATGTGGTATGCGGTGAGGCCACCGACCCCGAGCTTCTGGGGGAGCTGAAGCTGGACAATGCTGATTTTGTATTTGCAGTAACCGGAAACGAGGAGACAAACTTCCTGGTGTCGGTTTATGCCAAGCACGTTAATGCAGACCGGGTGGTCTCCCGGGCTTCAGACCCTAAATACTCCAATCTCATGCAGCGGCTGGGGGTTGAGCCCATCATACCTGAAGTCACCCTTACCAGGGAGCTGGCAAACAAGGTCCTGAGCCCGCTCATAACGATGATGCTTGACCCCAGCGATTCCAAGATTGAAATGCTTGAAAAGGACGTTGACAGCAGCATGAAGGGAAAGGAAGTGGCAAAGGTAAATGAGGAAAAGGACTTTACCATTATCTCGGTTTATGAAAACGGCAGCTTTTTGTTTCCCAGCTCGGATTTCAAGCTGAAGGAAGGGATGAAGATAGTGGTCGTCAAGCATAATGTTTGATTTTTATTCTTTTGCAACATAATTTCCTCACTGGTTCAGCCCCGTCGTCTAGTGGTCAAGGATATGAGGTTCTGGTCCTCAGGACAGCGGTTCGAATCCGCTCGGGGCTATCTTATTAAACTGCTCTTCCCATGAAATCCATGAAAACCTTCAGAAGCCTGGCGTCTCTTTTTTCTGAACTTGAAGAAATTTCATCTTATAACGAAAAGCGTGACAAACTGGCCGGATTCCTTGAAAACCTGGAGCCCAAAGAAGTGAAAAGAGCTGCTTATCTCACCCTTGGAACCATCGGGGCGGACTATGAGGATACCGACCTGGGGATTGCAGGGAAGATGGCAATACAGGCAGTAGGGGAAGCCTACGATGAAAAAGAGAAGAAGATAAACAAGATGCTGGACAAAATGGGCGACCTGGGTGACGTAGTTCAAAAAATCGACAGCAAAACATCCAGCCGGATTTCAATAAAAGAGGTTTTCAGCGCCCTGCAGAGGATACAGAGGGCTTCCGGGGAGGGGAGCCAGGGAAAGAAGATTGAAATCCTTGCCGGCCTGCTGAAGGATGCAGGAAAGCTCGGGGCAAAATTCATAACCAGGATTGTGCTGGGAAAGACCAGGCTGGGGATAGGGGAGCAGATGGTGCTGGACTCCTTTGCAGTGGCATTCACCGGGGATTCAGGCAATAAGGACACAATTGAAGATGCCTACAACAAATGCAACGACATAGGGGAGCTTGGGGGGTCCCTGGCCGAAAACGGCCTTTCCTCTGCAAAAAGATACAGCATTGTGCTGGGCAGACCGGTAAAGCCGATGCTTGCCCAGAGAGTGGACAAGGTATCGGACATCCTGGAAAGGGTCCAGACCGATGAGATTGCGGCAGAGGAAAAATATGATGGGGAAAGGGTCCAGCTCCACAAGGACGGGGACAAGGTAATTGCATTTTCACGAAGGCTGAATGACATAAGCAGGCAGTTTCCTGAAATTGTTGAGGCTGCTGCAAAGCAGATTAAGGCAGAAAAGGCAGTGCTGGACGGAGAGATTGTCGCCTACGAAAACGGCGAGATTAAACCATTCCAGAAGCTCATGCACCGGAGAAGAAAGCATGACATTGAAAAGTACAGGGAAAAAATTCCGGTGGCAGTTTTTCTTTTTGACGCTATTTATATAGAGGGGAAATCCCTGCTGAAAAAGCCTTATCCAGAGAGAAGAAAAAGGCTGGAAAAGATAATCAGGCCTTCCAAAAGGATTAAGCTTGCTCGGAGAAAGGTTTCCACCGATTTCCAGGAGATAAAGGGGTTCTTCAAAAAATGTATTGAGGGGGGGCTGGAGGGAATAATAGTCAAATCAGTGGCAAAAAAATCAGTCTACCAGCCCGGGAAAAGGGGATGGCTCTGGATAAAATGGAAAAAGGAATATGCAGAGGGCATGCAGGATACCTTTGACCTCGTGGTTATAGGAAGCTACCATGGAAAAGGCTCCCGGAAGGGGCATTTCGGTGCCCTCCTTTGTGCGGCATACAACAAGGAAAAGGACCGCTTTGAAACATTTACCAAGGTCGGCTCAGGGTACAAGGACAAGGACTTTCCGGAGATTGAGAAAAAGCTGAAGAAGCACAAGGTAAGGGAGCCCCCGCCCAATGTCCGGATAGCTGATGCCATGAAGCCTGATATCTTCTATGAGCCCGGCTTGGTGGTGGAGGTGCTTGGCGCAAACATAACCACCAGCACCGGCCATACCGCAGGCAGGGACGGAGACAAGGGGCTGGCCCTGAGATTCCCAAGATTTGTTTCGCTTAGGCCGGACAAAAAGCCGGACGATGCCACCACCATAAAGGAGATAAGGTCGATAAAAAATGGCTAACCGCAAGTTTGTAAGCCTGCTGAGAAAGGCTGCCGATGCCTATGAAATAAAGGAGGTAAAGTGGAAGCCCCGGGCCTACCGCAGGGCTGCAAGGGGCATAGAAAGCCTGCAGAGGCCCCTTAAAGAGATTTATGAAGATGAAGGAAAAAAGGGGCTGGAAGAAATTCCAGGGGTGGGAAGCGGAATTGCCGAGCATGTCATAGAATACCTGGAAAACGGGGAAGTAGAAAAATGGCAGAAACTTTTCAAGGAAGTGCCGGAGGGCACCATCAAGCTGCTCAAGCTGGAAGGGCTCGGACCTGCCAAGGTGAAAATCCTTCATGATGAGCTGGGAATAGAATCAATTGAAGACCTTGAAAAGGCAGTTAAAAACAAGAAAGTGAGGGAACTGGAGGGGTTCGGGGAGAAAACAGAGAAGAACATTCTCAAGGCAATCAGCACCTTCAGCTCCAGCGAAGGCCGTATGCTGGTGATAAAGGCCCTGCCCCTGGCAGAAAGCATTGTGGATTATCTCCGGGAAGAGACCGACCTTGAAAAGATAAGGTATGCCGGCTCACTCCGGAGAATGAAGGAAACAATCGGAGACATTGACATACTTGCAGTTTCAAAAAATCCGGGGGAAGCAATGGGGGCATTTGCCAAAATGCCGGACGCCTCAAGAGTAATCGCCAGGGGGGAGACAAAAAGCAGCATTATGCTTGAAGACGGAATACGAATAGACCTGAGGGTGGTGCCTGCAGAGAGCTATGGCCCTGCCCTGCTGTATTTCACCGGAAGCAAGCAGCACAATGTCGACCTTCGGAAGCTTGCAATCCGGAACGGATACAAGCTCTCTGAATACGGACTCTTCAGGAAAAAAGACGACAAGAAAATCACCTGCAAGACAGAGAAGGACGTTTACAGGAAACTGGGGCTGGATTACATTCCGCCGGAGATAAGAGAGGCCCGGGGGGAGATTGATGCTGCTTCGGAAGGCAGTCTCCCCAAACTTGTTGAAATTGGTGACATAAAGGGAGACCTGCACACCCATACCAATTACAGTGACGGCATAGAAACAGTGGAGGACATGATAAGGGCAGCAGAAGAAAGGGGATACGAGTACTTTGCAGTCACCGACCATTCTCCTTCGGCAGGGATTGCCCATGGGCTGAGCAAAAAAAGGCTGAAAGAGCAATGGGAGGAAATAGACAAGCTTTCAGACAAGTATGATATCAAAGTGCTGAAGGGCGCAGAGATAGATATCCTGAAAGACGGGAGCCTTGATTATCCGGATGAAATCCTGGAGCAGCTCCATATCGCAGTTTGTGCGGTGCATTCCAAGTTCAAGATGTCAAAAAAGCAGATGACCAAAAGGGTATGCACTGCGCTGGAAAACGAATACCTTGACATTCTGGGACACCCCTCCGGAAGGATGATAGGCAAAAGAGAGGCAATCAGTCTTGATTTTGAAGGGGTTTTTGAGGTTGCGGAAGAAAACGGAAAGGTGATGGAAATAAATTCCCAGCCCAAGAGGCTTGACCTTAAGGACACCAATATAAAAATGGCCAAGGAATATGACCTTAAATTCTCAATCGGCACCGACAGCCATGCCGCCGGACAGCTGGATTTCATGGAATTCGGCGTCGGAATGGCAAGAAGGGGCTGGCTGACCAGAAAGGAGGTGGTGAACACCTTCACCTTCTCAAAGCTCAGAAAGCAGTTTTCCAGGATTCCCAAGGGCCTGTGACCCAGTCCCAATTAATAATATTTCTGATTTCAACTATAACAGATGAAATCCTCCTCCAACAGCATCAGCAATAGCCTTCTCAGAGCGGACTGGGACTCTCTTGCCAACCTGCTTTATTCTGTTGAAAACGGGATAGAGGGCAACGACCCCCAGTCCATAAAACTAAGGGCCAGGCTGGGCGTCGTCAGAATAATCATATACGAGAACCTGAAAACCTGGAATGGAAACAATACCATTGATGCCTCGTTCCTTATTGCATCGTACAAGACAATAAAAAAGCTGGAGAAGGAATACGATTCTAGGGGGATTAAAAACAGACAATTCCTAATACTCCTGAGGCTGCTGCTCACCAAATTCGAGCAGCAGAAGCTGATAGCAAAGAAGCCGCTTGCCGCAATTGCGGAATTCGGCAAGATGAAAGAGGTAGTAGGCCATGGACGCGACCCTTTATGAGAAGCCTCTGCGCATTGAACTCAAAGGCAACACTCTTTTTGTAAACGGAAATCCCCATCCCAGGGCAGTTAGAACTGCCAAGGACCTGGAAAAAACCCTCTACGAAAATAAAATTGAGCAGGATTATGACGTCTACTACATGTTCAGGAACGTCTACACATCGGAGGACCTCCGTTTTGACATCACCCTGATTCCGGCCGGAGAGCTGGGCTTGGAAAAGCCCAAAACCTTCGGGCATTTCCACCCAAAAAGCGAGAGCGGAAAGGCATATCCTGAGGTCTATCAGGTGCTTAAGGGAGATGCCCTGTTCCTCCTCCAGAAAAATCTTCCTGGCGGCAGGGTGGATGTGGTGATGGTGGATGCAAAAGAGGGGGATGTGGTGCTAATCCCGCCGGAATACGGGCACGTTTCCATAAACAAGGGAGAGGAGGATTTGGTGCTGGCAAACCTGGTCTACGACAAGTTCAGCTCCCTGTACGAAGACCATGGAAAAAACAGGGGTGCTGCTTATTATTACCTTAAAGACGGTGAGCTCGTGCAGAACAGCAACTATATAGTTGAAAGCAATGAAAGGATAACTGCGGAAGAACTAAATGAAAGATACGGCTTCTCCTGCCAGGACATCCTTGCTGAATTCTACCGCGAGCCCCAAAAGTTCGGATTTCTGGAGAACCCGGGGATGCTAAACCGCTGACACCGGCAACCGACTGTGGACGATGCAAAGTTTTATTAATTTTACATGTTATAGTGTGGTCAAGGCGATTAAAAAATGAAACCATGCAGGCAGATGCAAAGAGACAGGCAAACCGACAAAAAGGCAGACAGAAAAAAGCCAGACATGCCGGTAAAGGTAAGCAGCCGGTGTGATATGTCAGTGGCAGCATCCCACATCCTTGGGCAGAAAGGGCGCGAGGATGTTGGCAAAGAAGAGGTAAGGAAAAGGCTTGCTGTCTGGGCCAAGTACAACACACTTATCGAGCAGGCATGCATGTAAAGCTCAAAGTTCAACAACAGAGACCTTTTCTGTTTTTCCCTGTGCAATCCTGTCGCTTCCGCCCCCGGAGCCCCCGAGTTTTTCTTTAATCCTGTCCAGAAGCTGTTTTGCGCTGAAGCCAGACTTGGCGCCGGCAGCGCAAACTACATTTCCTGATTTGTTGATAAAGCAGGCTGCGGCATCGCTCTCTGCAATCTTGAGGCCCAGCTTTCTCAGCGCATTCGGGTCAAGGTCAAAGACTTTCATCAGGGGCTTTCCCCTGAAGGATGCCTTCACCTCCCGGGCTTCCTCCCTTATCAGGGCCCCGCTCAGCATGTCTATCTTCTTTCTCTGGGATTTCCACTCGCTGAAGAACCGCTCCACTGTTTTGACAAGCTCTGTTTCCTGCACGCTCAGGACGCCGGCGGCATGGCTGAGCAAGGATTCCTGCTCCTGGACGTAGGAGATTGCAGGAAAGCCGCACTTGTAGACAATCCTTTCTATGCCGTCCTGAACGCCCTCCCTCTTGACAATCTTGAAGAATCCGAGCTCCCCGGTGCACTCATGCATCTGGTGGGTTCCCCCGCAGGCCTCCACATCAATGTCCCCGATGCTCACCACCCTGAGCTCCTTGCCGGGGACAACCCCTCCCTGGTAGAGGGTGAAGCCGTACTTTTCCTCGGCAATATTCCTGGGCAGAACCTCGGACTTTATGGTAAGATTTCCCATGATGTATTCGTTTGCCTTTTCCTCTATCCTGGCAAGCTCCCCGTTTGATATGCGGCGGTAGTGGGTCACATCCAGGTGGGCCTTTTCCTCATCCTTCTGGGAGCCGGCCTGCCAGATGTGGCTGCCCAGCACCGACCTGCATGCAGCGTTAAGTATGTGGGCCGCGGTATGGTGGCTTGCTATAATTTTCCTTCTCCTGAGGTCAACTCTGCCCTCCACTTCCTGGCCTTTTTTGAATTTAGAGGCGGCCTCAACCTCATGCAGGGAAACGCCCGCGTGCCTGATTACCAGCTTCACTTCGCTTCCGTCCAGCTTCCCGGTGTCTGATACCTGGCCTCCCCCTTCTGGGTAGAAAGCACTGCGGTCCAGCACCACGTATTTTCCGTAAACGGTTCCCAGCACCCTGGCACTGAATCTTCCTTCCTTTGAGTAATAGAGAGGTTCGGTGCCGGGAAATTCCGCAACATCTGAATAAAGCACCTTGACCGGGGGCGCCTTGCTGGGCGAAGCTTCCTCGCCTTCCCCCTCCCGCACCAGGTCGTAAAAGTTGCCGGGCATGGTAATCTCGACATTGTTTTCCGATGCCACCTCCAGCACTGCCTCCGGCGGGATACCGTGGCTTTTGTAAAGGGTGACCAGCTCTTCCGGCTCAATCCTGCCGAATGCCACCCTTTCCTTGCTGGGAACCCCTTTTCCGGGATGCTTGGCCTTTTTTATTGTGCTTATTACAATGCTCCTTGCCTTGTTCTTGGTGGCACGGTATCTTTTTTCCTCCTCTGAAATCACGTCCACAGTAGTTTCTGTCCCTTCCTTCAGGTGGGGAAACAGGTATTCCAGATATCCGGCATGACCTTCAATTATGCCTGCCCAGTCCAGGTCAAAGCCATAGCGGTCCTGGAATCCGAACACCCTCCTGAGAATCATCCTGAGGTTGTAACCCCCTCCGGAATTGCTCGGAAGCATCCCATCAGTGACCGTAAGGAGCAGGGTCTTCAGATGGTCTGCGGAGGCGTAAAGCGCCTGCAGGGGCTCCAGGGTCTCAAAGAGCTCCCTCTTGCTGATGCCCAGAAGCCCGGCTATTCTTTCCTTTTCCTTTTCAAGGTCCGGAACCTCGTCTTCGTCAAGGCCTCCTGAAATCTTTGCAAACTTGAGGAATAAGTCCCTGTCAACGCTTATGCCTGTTCTCTTTTTCATGTCTCTGATGACCGGGCCGAAGACAGTTTCGTAGCTGGTAGGCTCGCCGGAGGTAATCCAGGCGAGCCTGCTCAGGCCCGCACCCATGTCAATGACCTTGGTGGGAAGCTCCCTGCTTCCTTTGGGGGTGCTTTCATACTCCATGAAAACGCAGTTTCCCAGCTCCAGCCCCCTCACGAAATACTCCATGCAGGGGCCGAAGTTTCCTCCCCCGGCCCAGACATCTTCCTGGAACACTATTTCCTTTTCCGGTATGCCCAGGGCCTTAAGGTAGTTCAGGTCATGGGTTATGGCCTCTTCCTTCCAGTAGAACAGCCCGCTCTTCTTGGTATTGAAGGCATGCTGTCCAATCATGACAAAATTGGTGTAATGCCTTCCGGTGACGCCAACGTTGCTGATGTCCGGAAACCGGATGCATGGCTGGGGCACAATCAGCGGGTTGTGGGGCGGCTCCAGCTCGCCGTTGACCACATAGGGCTGGAAATCATTGATTGAGGCGATTGTGAAGTAAAGGTCGTCCCTCCACCTTGCCACGGTGGGATAGGGCCGGACATAGCCGTGGCCGTTTTTGGTAAAATATTTTTCTATTGCCTTCCAGGTCTGGATATAGTCTAGCTTCTTTTTCACCGGGGTGGAGCCTATGAACTGATAGCCGATGCAGGAAGCATCCCCGCACTGCTGCCTGTCATCTATGCTCCAGAAAGCCCTGCCGCAGTTCTCGCATTTGCTGCGTTTGAAGCCCCTCTGCTCCAGGACCTCCAGTTTGTAGTGTTTTTCCCAATCACGGGCAAATCTCTTTCTCAAATCATTCTTGTCTATTTCCATAAGCAAAAACACCCGGGCAGAGTGTAGATTATACCTGTCTGGTTTTAAATAAAAGCGACTTTGCTTCTTTAAATGTTGCAAGTAGAATATATTCTTGTTTGGCGTTATCAATACTTATTAAAATGGTATCTTGGTAAAAATGCCATGAGAAGTATATATTTGTCATTTCTGGTATTGTTAGTAGGGATTGTGAATGTTTCTTTTGCTGTTGATGTGTCGTCCTGCCAGGTAATATCCTCCAGTGGAAGCTATCAGCTTACGGCAGACCTTACAGGGGCCCCCAGCAGCGTTTCGGGGATATCCATTCCGACGGCTTTTGGTAGTTTCTCGGTAACAAACGCTTGTATCGTTATTGCATCGTCTGACGTGCTTCTTGACTGCAACGAGCATACGCTGACAAACGACGCAACATCCAATTCAGCGGGAATGATTATCAACGGCTCTGCCTCCGTGAATTACACTAATGTCACAGTCAGGAACTGCCCGGGGGTATCGCAATACAACATAGGCGTTCTCCCCCACAAGACAGCAGATGTGGAGGTAGACAACGTAACTGCCCACGGCAATTCATACTTTGGATTTAACGCCTACTACGTCGACCGCAGCAATTTCACCAACAACAAAATTATCAACCAAACGGGCGTGGTCGCAGCAGGTTTCAGGATGGACAATGGCAACTACAACAGGATTGAAGGGAATGACATCTATAATAACAGCAAATATCATGGACTCCTTTTATACGATGGAAGCACCTACAACAACATCACGGACAATTATGCCCATGACAACCTCGGAACTGCTGATTTCTATATTGATGATTACAGCGATAATAACAGGCTGGTAAACAACAGGGCAGCAAACGGCTCCTCCGGTTATTATATTGAATCAAACTCGGCCAACAATGTCCTCATAAACAATACTGTATACAACGTCACGACCGAGGGCATTTACATATCTGGTTCCTGCCATAACACCACGCTAATCAACAATACTGCCAACGAGACCTGGAGGGGCATCTACGCTGACACCTCTGAAAATTTAAGCCTCACCGGAAATGAGGTCTATAATGCAGCTATTCCCGGATATGCCAATCATGCCGGTATCCGTTTTGAGGACTGCTCAAACGTCACGATGGCGGACAATATTGTGGCTAACGGCGCTGAAACCGGGATAGAAGCCCTGGGTACAGACATAAATGCAGATAATACAATATTTTACAACAATGCCTACGATTTTTACACATGGAGCTGGTCAGGGTCCGTGCCCATAGTCCTCAACAATGCCCTGTTCCTCAACCCTTCCGGAACATTTGAGAACTATACAAATCTGAGCCTGAATGACACTGCGCAGCTTAATGAAGAGTATTATATCAACTGGACCGACAACCCGGGCACACTTCCCGGAAGCAGAATCTCTTTCAACAATACCTATGTGGAGATAAGCGAGGTAAGCTCAAGCGTCCTGGACGAAGTAACATGGCACTGGAATGAGCCTGCCACCGCAAACGAATCCGCTTTTGAAATCTGGGACTGGAACGGAAGCAAATGGACCGTGAGGAACAACACGCCTGACACTGCCGGCAATATGCTGAGCCTGCACAGCTTTTCCCCGGACAGCACCTATGCCCTGCTTGAATACAGCGTGAGCGGAAAGGTCATTAACTCAAGCGGCACTTACTACCTGACCAGTGACATCTCGGGCGCAGGCAGGTCGGTTTCAGGAGTTACCGGCATCAACTGGGCCGCGATAATCATTCAGGCGGATGATGTAATCCTGGACTGCAACGGATACAATATCGTAAATGACGGAACTTCCCTTTCCGCTGGAATTGTCATACCCCAAGACGGGTATTCAAACCTCGTCATCAGGAACTGCCCCAACATCAACGGCTACGACTATGGCATATGGGGCAGCAACATAAACACCTGGTCTATTGATGACAGCGCTGTTTCAGGAAGCTCTGTTGCAGGGCTGTACGTTGGGAGCAGCACTGCGGTGGATGTAAGCAACAGCGAATTCAACAACAATGGCGGAGACGGAGCCCAGTGCGAAGACAGCAGCGATGTTGACTTTGAAAACACCAATTTCAATGCAAATGACGGCAACGGCCTTGACTTGGATAACAGCGACGGAACAGATGTCAGCGGCGGTGAAGCTTCCTCCAACGGTTTGAACGGCATTTCTGTGACCGGCGGAAGCGGAAATACCTTTGATGACGTCACTGCAAGCTACAACACTATAGATGGGTTCGCTATAAGCGGAGGAACAAACAACAATGATTTCACCGATTGTGAGGCATCGCAAAATACAGGTAACGGAATGAGCATGGACGATAGCAATGCCATCACTGTCACCCGCCATGCATACTTTGGAAATACTTTAGATGGCATAGAAATCAGCAACGGATGTGTCGATGTCGTCGCACAGGATGGTGAAGCAAGCGACAATGGCGGTTTTGGTATAGATATCTCCGACTCTGATGACGTCACAGTCAGCAACTCAATTCAAAATGGAAATGTTGAAGGAGGTATTTCCTCTCTAAGAGGTACTGAGAATATCATAGACCCCTCTTACTTCTGCAACAGCACCATCGGCATTCTTCTTAATGCCACCAATGACTCAGTGATTGAAGACTCGGTTGCATGCAACAACAGCCAGTACGGAATCTACATACTGGATTCCGACAACATTACTGTAAACGGAACTTCCAGGACATACAACAACAGCATGGACCTCAGGGTGGAGAACAACCTGGGCTCTTCAGTAACCCTT
>WJIU01000016.1 GCA_014730115.1 Microcaldota archaeon | reverse complement strand
TTCAACGCGCTTTCCGAGGGGCCGTTTGGCCCTGATGTCAGCGTTGACCCGGAATCCCTCTCCAGCCTGCTACGGGCTGCCACAGTGGGGGAGCTGTGCGTCGGCCTTGCCCATGACTTCAAAAACCTGCTTTCTGTTGTTTCCTGCGGCATTGACGGCTGCCTGCAGGAGATTGACAACAGGAGAGAAATTCCCGAAAGCTCAAAACAACTGCTGCTACAGTATCTGCATGGGATGAGACGGGCATCCAATACCGCCAAAAGCCTGTGCGACAATGTCCAGAGTGTCGGGCTCAGGAAAACCTACCGGACCCGGGAATATGTCCGGGAGATAGTGGAGGTTTCCACTGCCCTGTTCCAGAATGCGCTGAAGTACGATGGGATACTTGAAAACAAATCCGCCACATTACAAAACAATGCAGACCCCTGGCACAACGCGGCAATGGTGGCCCCGGAAGTCCAGCTTTGCATTTTGAATATTCTTATTAATGCTGTGCAGCATGGCGGCCGCAATCCCATTGAAATTACCATCAATTCAAAGGCCGACAGTAACAATGTTTTTCTTGAAATAGCAAACAACGGAAAGCCGGTACCCGAGGAAATCAGGGACTCGCTACTGGAGGAGCCGCTCTCCTCCCACTGCAACCAGGGCTACGGGCTGTTCATCTCAGCCATGAACCTCAGGGAGATGGGAGGGGACTTGGGCTTTACGAGCAATGAGGAACAGACAGTATTTACTTTGAAGCTGCCAAAGGCATGACCGCTATTTCTTTTTTCTGTAAATATGGATTGCTTCCCCCAGGGCATCCTCCGCAGATTCCATGAACGCCTCCGGCATTGTGGGGTGGGGGTGGATTGTCAGTGCGATGTCCTCCAGGAAAGCGCCCATTTCTATTGCAAGGGCAGCCTCGGAAATCATCTGGGCAGCCCCGGGACCGGCAATCTGAACTCCCAAAACAACATTGTTTTCATCAGCCACAATCTTAGCAAATCCTCGCTCTGCGTTCATTGTCCGGGCCCTTCCTGATGCCGAATAGGGCATTTTCCCGGTCCTGACCTTGTATCCCTGCTTTTCAGCATCTTCTTTGCTCATCCCTGCCACTGCAATCTCGGGGTCAGAGAAAACAACCGCGGGAACTGCCACATTGTCAAAGGCGCTTTTCCTTCCGGCAATTACCTCGGCTGCCACCTTGCCCTGGCGGAAGGCGCGGTGGGCTAGCTGGGGACCTGGAGTAATGTCCCCGACTGCGTAGATATTTTCTGCTGAAGTCTTCATCCGGCTGTCCACATCCAAGAGGCCTTTTTCATTAAGCTTCAGGCCCGCCTTCTCCGGCTGGAGGCCTTCTGTATGGGGAACCCTTCCCACTGCAAGAAGAAGCTTGTCGAATTCCAGGGTTTTCTCCCCGTCAGGGGTTTCCAGGTAAGCCTTGTTTCCCTCCGCCTTTTTTATGCTGGTGTTGAAAAGCACCTCCCCTCCCAGCCGCTTGATTCCTTTCAGCAGCTCCCGGCTTATTTCAGGGTCCATTCTTTTGAGCAGCCTTTCCCCGCGGTAAACAATGGTAACCCTGGAGCCGAACTTGAGGTAGGTGTTGGCCATTTCGGCAGCTATGTAGCCCCCACCCAGGATAACCAGGTGTCCGGGCGCTTCAGCAAGGGCAAGGGCATCGTCTGAATCAATGATTTTCTCATGGTCTGCGGGCAGGTTATCCAGAGTCCTGGCCACCGTGCCGGTGGCTATTATGGCTTTCTTGAAGTGTATGGACCTGAGGCCTTCATGGGTCTGTACAGAAAGCCTGTCCGGAGAAGTAAAAAATGCCTTTCCTTTTATTACCTCTACTCCGTTCATTTTGCAGAGCGATGCGATTCCGTCCACAAGGCTGTCAACAACCTTCTGCTTCCATTTTTGGGTTTTTTCAAGGTCAAGGCTGACATTCCCCTTAAGCCCCATCTCTTCAGAATTCTCTGCGTGGTGCTTGACGTCAGCGGCATGGATAAGAGCCTTGGACGGAATGCAGCCGACGTTTGTGCAGATGCCGCCCAGTTTGTCCTTTTCAATCAGGGCAACATCCAGCCCCAGCTGGGCCGCACGGATGGCGGCAGTATACCCGCCGGGTCCGCCCCCGACAACTGCAACGTCGACATCTGTGGTAAGCTCTCCCATCACCATTGAAATCACTCTACACCATATCCACCATGAGCAGGTCGGGGTCCTCAAGGTGCCTCTTTATCTCATTCATGAAGTAGGTAGCATCGGCGCCGTCCACCACCCGGTGGTCAAAGCTGAGGGAAATGCCCATCACCTTTCGTGGAACAACCTTTCCTTCTATCACCAGGGGAAGGTCCTTTATCCTGTGGACCCCGAGGATTGCGACCTCGGGGGGGTTGATAATCGGCATGGAATACATTCCGCCGATGCTTCCAATATTGGTAATTGTAAAGGTGCTGTTCTTCATCTCGTCCAGCTTCAGCTCCCTTTCCCGTGCGGACTTGGCCAGCCTCACAATTTCATCGGCAATCTCCATTATGGACTTCAGCTCCACATTGGATATTACCGGAACCAGCAGGCCGTCCGGAGTGTCCACCGCAATCCCGATGTTGTGGGATGCCTTCACGATGATTTCATTCTTTTCCTCATCAAACTGGGAATTGAACCTGGGGAACTTCTTAAGAGCAAGCGTAACCGCCTTGACGATGAATGGGAGGTAGGTCAGCTTGACATCCTCAAAGGCAGAGTCCTGCTTTTCCCTGAGCTCAACGAGCCTGGTGACATCAACGAAATCCAGCCCGCATGCATGGGGGATATTGCTTTTTGACTGGGACATGCGCCTTGCAATGACCTTTCTCATATGGGTGAGGGGAATTCTCTGGTCTCCCCCCTCGATTTTTATCCTTTCCCTGGGCTCTTCCTCATGCTCTCCGGGTTCTTCCTCCGGCATTTCAGCCTCTCCTTCAGCCGCATTTTCAACGTCTTCCCTGGTTACTCTTCCTCCAGGGCCGGTTCCTTCCACAGCGGAAATATCCACGTCAAGGTCCCTGGCGAGCTTCCTGGTTGCTGGAGTGGCCAGCACCCTCCCTTCCTTTTCCGGCTCCTCTTTTTCGGGCTGCCTCCCGGGCTCTTTGGTTGGCTCCTCTGTTTCAGGTTCTTTCACCGGCTCTTCCGGGGCCTTTTCCCCAGCCTCAGAAGGCTCTTCTTCCACCTCTTCACCGGGCTCGCCGATAACAACCAGCGTCTGGCCTACTTTTATGAGGTCTCCTTCATTGAAATTGACCTTCAGCACGGTCCCCGAGACGGGTGCAGGGAGCTCCACCACTGCCTTGTCGGTCTCAACCTCCACAATAGTGCGGTCCGCCTCCACCTCGTCTCCTTCATTTGCATGCCATTTTACAATTGTCCCTTCATGAATGCCTTCGCCTACATCCGGAAACTTGAATTTTTTTGCTATAAAAACACCTCAAAAATTAACAGTCTCTTCAATTCCCTCCAGAATCCTCTTTTCATCCGGAAAGAAGTATTCCTCGGTTTTGGGATAGGGAATTGTTATGTCCCAGCCTGTAACCCTCTTTACCGGAGCCTCAAGGCGGAGGAGGTCCTTCTCCATGATACGGGCAGATATTTCGGCGCCAAAGCCCAGGGTCTTTACAGCCTCGTGCACCACCACACACCTTCCGGTTTTCTTCACTGATTCGTGAATTGTTTCATAGTCGCAGGGAGAAAGGGAGCGCAGGTCAATCTGCTCAACTGATATTCCGTTCTCCTCTGCCTTCTCCACTGCCTTACTGCTCACATAGGTCATCGCGCCCCAGGAAACCAGGGTAAGGTCGCTCCCTTCCCTGAGTACGCTTGCCTTCCCTATGGGAATCTCATACCGCTCCTCCGGAACATCTTCCTTGAATGCGCGGTAAAGCCTCTTGGGCTCGAAAAACATTACAGGGTCTTTGGCTTTCAGTGCAGAGGCAAGCAGTCCCTTGGCATCGTAGGGTGATGCCGGACAGAGGACTATAAGACCGGGAATATGTATGAACGGAGACTCCATGCTCTCGCTGTGGTGCTCCAGGGCATTGACGTTGCCGCTGTAGGGCATGCGGACCACCATGGGAACAGTGAATTTTCCCCTTGTCCTGTTCCTCAGCCTTGCGGCATGCTGGACAAGATGGTGGTATGCATTGAAGACGAATCCCTGGAACTGGATTTCAGCTACCGGACGCAGACCAAGTGTCGCCATGCCCAGTGCAGTGCCGACTATTCCGGCTTCGGAAAGAGGGGTGTCTATCACCCTTTCCCTCCCGAATTTGTCATAAAGGCCATCAGTAACCCGGAAAACGCCCCCGTCTACACCGACATCCTCCCCCATTACAAGTATTGATTCGTCCCTCTCCATTTCCTGAAAAAGGCAGTTGTTGATTGCCTGTACCATGTGCATTTTCATTTCTTGAACGCCTCCTTTTTCTGCTCCTCAAGATTCTTGGTCATGTCCGCAAGGACATGGTTGAACATTTCTTTGGGGTCTCCCTTGAACTCCTCCGCTTCCTTTACGGCATCCTCCACCTTCTGCTTTGCCCCTTCATTGACTTCCTTTTCGTAGTCTTCGCTCCATATGCCCTTGTTCTCCAGATAAATCCTGAAACGGTCTATGGGGTCCCTCTTTTTCCAGTATTCCACTTCCTCCTCGCTCCGGTATTTTTTAGGGTCGTCTGACGTGGTATGCATGCCCATTCTGTAGGTAACAAGCTCCAGCACTGTGGGCTTGTTCTCCTCCCTGGCCCTGCGGGCTGATTCCTTTACCAGCCTGTATACCGCAAGCACATCATTCCCGTCCGCCTGAATGCCCTTCAGGCCATAGGCAAGAGCCTTCTGGGCCAGGGTTTCAGATTTTGTCTGCCATTTCCGGGGCACTGAGATTGCATAGTGGTTGTTTGAGATTATGAAAACATTGGGGGTCTCAAGAACTCCTGCAAAATTCAGGGCATCATGGAATTCGCCTTCACTGGTGGAGCCGTCCCCCCCAAAGCTTATCACTGCAGATTTTTCACCCTTCATCTTCATGGAATATGCACCGCCGGTGGCATAGGGAAGCTGGGTGCCAATGGGAATAGCATACGGAAACGTGCGGTATTCCGGATCTATTTGCAGGCCTTTCTCCCAGCCCATCCAGCTTATATTTATCTGCGACAGGGGGATGCCCCTCATATGATACAGGTAGCTTTCCCGGTAGGAGGGGAATATCCAGTCGGTTTTATCAGCCGCCATGCCTGTCCCTATGATTGTTGCCTCCTGCCCTACCAGCGGGGCATAGGTGTACATTCTTCCTGTCCTCTGCAGTGCCAGGCACTTTTTGTCCCAGGTTCTGGCAGTAACCATGTGGCGGTAAAGCTTGTCCAGAACGTCCTTGGAAATGTCCGGCTCCAGCTCCTCATCCACCTTGCCGTTCTTGTCCAGAATCTGAATGTAATCCACGCTGCCTTCAAAGACCTTCTTAACCGGCATAAAAATCAGATTACACTCTTTGGCTAATTTAATAAATCAGCGTGATATGCGTGAGTGCAAAAGGTTTTTTATGAAAGGCTCGCCTGCCTTGTAGGAGCTCCTGACCAGCGGGCCGGAAGCGACATACCTGAAACCAAGGCCATAGGCCATCTGACGGTAGTCGCTGAATTTTTGGGGAGCAACGAATTCCTCCACCGGCAGGTGCCTTGGAGTGGGCCTTAGGTACTGGCCGATAGTCAGAATCTCAACTCCTGCGTCCAGAAGGTCCATCATTGTCTTTCTGACCTCCTCGCCGGCCTCTCCAAGGCCCACCATGAGACCGGATTTTGTGATTATCCGGCCATTGGAAATGCCGCGGGCATTCCTGAGAACTCCCAGAGAGCTTCGGTAGCCTGCCCTTGCATCCCGCACACCAGGGATTAGCCTTTCCACAGTCTCCACGTTATGGGAAATGACATCCGGTTCGGAATCAGCAACTGTTTTAAGCGGGGATTCCCTGCCGCCGAAATCAGGGATGAGTGTTTCTACAAGTGTGCCGGGATTCTTTTTCCGGACCTGGCTCACGCATTCAGAAAAATGAGCTGCGCCCCCATCCTCAAGGTCATCCCGGGTGACAGAAGTGATGACGACATACTTCAGGTTCAGGGAAGAAACCGCATTGGCAAGATGCCCGGGCTCTTCCGGGTCCGGGGGCGGAGGATTGTTTCTTGTCTTCACTGCACAGAATCTGCAGCCCCTGGTGCAGTACTCTCCCAGAATCATAAAGGATGCGGTGCCTTCGCCCCAGCATTCCGGGCGGTTGGGGCAGTGGGCGCTCTGGCAGACCGAATTAAGGTGAAGCCTTTCCATAAGACCGGAGACCTTCTCGGACTGCTCGTTTTTCTGGTACCTGATTCTGAACCAGTCCGGCTTTTTCTGATGCCCGCTCATGGAGGTTTTTCTCATGAAATGTTTTTAGGGCCGGCAGTTTGCAAATTATTATATAGGCTTTGTGATGAGAAGGATATGGAGGCAGCACCATGTTTCATGTTGGAAAGATAATGGAGGTAATTAACCCAAAGGCAAAAGGAACTGTCAGTGCAGACAAAAGCGTCCAGGCTGTTGTAAGGATGTGGGACAGCAATCTTCTGATTCTCGGAGTCGACAGCAAACTAAGCAGAAAGATAAAGGAACGTGATTTTGTTTTGTGCGATTATATGCCCATGACCCCCGAGTCCAAGCACCGCAACCTGAAGATTACAAAGATTCTTCCCAAGAAACAGGGGGACAAAATCTGGAGGGAGTTTGAAGGCGAAGTTGAAAGGAGAAGAAAGATGATTAGGGAGATGAAAGGAACTCCCTATACGCCCCACATCAGGTAATCATTCCATAAATTTTCCTTCCCCGGTAAGCACGTCAGGCTCCTTTGTTGCCCAGACCTCGTAGATGGAGACACTGCCCCTGCTCGTTTTGTTTATATATGTCTCAAACCCCTTGAGCTGGTATTCCTCGGCAACCCGGTTGGCCTCCTCTATGCTCTGGGTTCTTGCAACCAGCCTTGCCGTCTTCCCCGGCTTTACAAACGGTTTTCCCAAATCAGGACGCTCCATTGAAATCACTTTGAGTGGGGCCGCTGAGATTTGAACTCAGATCACAGCCTTTTCCGGAAACTTTCCCTGTTTTTTCAAAGGATGAAGTTTCATCAAACTTCCTGACTAATGCTCAGGACCTTTGATTGAACTTTGCCATCAGAGAAATTCAGGCAAAGTTCACCCGAAGGCTGCAGCGTACCAGGTTTGCCCACGGCCCCGATAATTAATTCATTTTGCACGTTAGTTTTATATGGTCTGCGTTATCCGGTCAGGGAATAAAAGTGCTAGCCTGGGGCTTTTTTCCGCGCTTGGGTGCGCGCTTTCCCAGCGGGCTTCTTTAATGTGGGGAAAGAAAAACCGCCCTTACGGTCTTTTCTGAATTTTGTCATCCTGTCCACCAGTATCGCAAGAATGACCACCCCAAGCCCCGCATCCAGGGCAGGGGCAAGGTTGTACCTCATTATTCCCGAGATTATCTCCTTCTGGAGGCCCTCCGCCCCTATGAATCCGGCAATTATGACCATTGAAAAAGAAAGCATAATTGTCTGGTTTATTCCAACCATTATTGAAGGGAGGGCAAGGGGGAGCTGGATTTTCAGCAGCAGCTGCTTTGAATCAGCACCAAACGATTTACCCACCTCTATAATCTCTTTTGAAACCTGCTCAATGCCATGCGCAGTAAGCCGGATTGCCGGCGGCATTGCAAAAATCAGGGTTGCGACAACGCCGGGGACATTCCCTATTCGGAAGAAAAGCACGGCAGGTATCAGATAAATAAGGGTGGGAAGGGTCTGCATAAAATCCAGTACGGGGTCCAGAACAGTGTTTGCCAGGGAAGACCTTGCTTTGATTATTCCAAGCGGTATGCCGGCCATTATTGCCGTGAATGCTGCAACCACTACAAGGGAAAATGTCTGGATTGTCGATTCCCATAGGCCCAGCATGTTAAGGAATCCGAGCCCAGCCACTGCAAAAACGGCAATCTTCCAGCCGGAACGAAACCAGGCCAGAAGCGCGACCAGGCATATAAGTATTGGCGGGTCGAAAGCAAGCAGAACAGACATCAAAAACGAGATTATCTCATCCAGGAAGGTTCTGAAAAATTCAAAGACGAATTCGTAATTGTCCTTAAGGTAGGGGATTATTTCTTCCACGAAAAACGTCCCGGGTGATGGTTCATCCATCTATTCGCCCTCCTCCAACAATTTTTTTACATCATCCCTGTTAATCTGGCCGACCAGCTGGCCCTGCTCGTTGACTACCGGAACAGGATGCTTTGAATAAAACAGGATGGGTATAGACCTGTTTATGGTTTTGTAATTTTTAATTGAAGCCACTTTTTCAATTTCCGGCTTTCCATTGTCCAGGCTTTCTTCAGTAAATGCGCCCAAGAGGCGATTTTTCCCGTCAACAACAAATGAAAACCCGTGTTTTTTGACTATTTTCTCTGCTTCTTTCACTGCATCTTTCCCTTCCACGAAGACCGCCGGCTCCATTATGCTTTCGGTCCGCACCACATTCTGCTTGTCAATTTTCTGGACGAATTCCCCGACATAGCTGTCGCCGGGCTTCATTATGATGTTTTCAGGGGTATCGAGCTGGACTATCGCCCCATCCGGGTTCAGGATGGCTATTACATCGCCAAGCTTCAGGGCCTCGTCCAGGTCATGGGTAATAAAGATTATTGTTTTGCGGATGGTCTTCTGGATTCTCAGCAGTTCATCCTGCATCTGCTTGCGGATTAAAGGGTCCAGCGCAGAGAACGGCTCGTCCATAAGCAGTATCGGGCACTGGGTTGCCAGTGCACGGGCAAGGCCGACCCTCTGGCGCATTCCGCCGCTCAGCTCATCAGGGCGGCTGTCTTCCCATTCTTCCAGCCCCACGGTTTTTATGGCATCCTCCGCTTTTTTGAACTGCTCTTCCGGGGACTCGTTGCCGCGAATCTCAAGCCCGAGCATCACGTTCTCTGCAATGGTACGGTGGGGCAGCAGGCCAAAGTGCTGGAACACCATCGTTATTGTATGGCGCCTGTAATCCCTTAATTCAGATTCGCTGAAAGTGCAGACATCCCTTGAATCGACGGATATGTGGCCGGCCGTCGGCTCGACAAGCCGGTTAAGGCAGCGGATAAGTGTTGACTTTCCGCACCCGGAAAGGCCCATGACTACGAAAATCGTGCCTTTTTCAACTTCAAAGTTGATGTCGCGGACGGCAACCACGGAGCCGGTTTTCTGCATTATCTCTTTTCTTGAAAGGCCTTTCTTTGCCAGGCTCAAGGCTTCTGGCGTCTCGCCACCGAAAACCTTGTACAAATCCTGAACTTCGATAAAGGCCATTGCAACACCAAAAAAAGGAAAAAAATTAGTTTAGGGATTCTTTCCAATCATCGACTTTGTCCGGATTGTCTGCAATCCACTCTGCAGCTATGTCCGAGGGGTCCCTGCCGTTGTCGCTGTACTCAAGAATCCATTCGCTCTGGGTCTGTGGAGACACCTCAAATTCCTTCAGGAAGTCGTATACTTTTGGGTAATCATCCTTGAAGTCCTTTCTGGCTATGGTCTTCACCACGTCTCCGCCCCCGTAAATCTGCTTGGGGTCCTCGAGCTTTTTGATGTCAAATCTTGCAAATGCAGAGTGCGGCTCCCAGATTGTAAAGGCGATGTCCTCGTTTCCGTCAACAGCTGCATCAACCTCTGCCATCATGGCAGGGGTGCTGCTGGTCGCAAGGGTATAATTAGAGAGCTCATATGCATCAATAGCTTCCAGTGTTGACTGGGATATCCCTGCACCGGGCTCTATTCCCACAATCCTGTTGCCAAACATGCCGCCGTTGCCCTTGAGGTCTTCCAGAGAAGTGATGTTCTTCTCATAAGTATAGGTGGGCACCGCTACGCCAAGCCAGGTTTCATTTACATTTACAGCAACCTGCTCTAGCTTGTCTCCATGCTTATTCCAGTAATCCTTGTGGGTAACCGGAAGCCATCCGGCCAAAAGGACATCAAGGTCCCCTTCAGCCAGCTGTGCGTAAACAATGCCGGCATCAAGCTCATGGGATTCCGCTTTATAACCCTCAGACACCAAAATCTGCCTTACCACTTCGGTCTTAACGGTTACTCCGGGCCAGGGGGGGAGGCCAAAATCAATGGGCTCAGAAGGCGCACTAACTTCGCTTTCCTCCTCTTCTTCCTGTTCCGAAACATTCTGAGGCTCTGAAACCTCTTCCCCTGATTCCTGCACACAGCCGGAAACCAGGACCACGGAAAAGACCGCAAGAAGCAGGGCAAAGACTAACCAGTTTGATTCATGTTTTTTTGTCATACACAAAACACCCTCCTCCACCTCATTCTTAAAAATTTTTAAACCTATTTGAGGTTTTTTAAAAATGTTATGTGGTTTTTTGGAGATTTTTTTCCAACAGCTTAAAATGATTGAAGTGGAAAACACATCATGCAACTTACAGATGAAGGCAAGGGCCTGGCAGAAAAGGCAAAGTCCCTGGCAGGAGAAAGAAAGGTAAGCGGTGGAACCGTCAAAGGGGTTGGCGCGGCACTGGTTACAGAGAAAGGAAGAATTTTCACGGGTGTCAGCCTGAACCTATGGTGCGGAATAGGGTTCTGTGCCGAGCATGCTGCAATCGCGGATATGGTCTCCCACAGCAGCGAAACCCGGATAAAAATCATCGTTGCACACTGCGGGGAAAGGATAATGTACCCCTGCGGCCGCTGCCGGGAGCTGATGGAGCTGATAGACAGGGAAAACCGCGAGATAACTGAAGTAATTGTATCCGAAAATGAAAAGGTCCTGCTGAAAGAACTTCTGCCGGGGGAATGGATGCACTAACCATTCTTCTGTCTTAAGTGTTAGAAATAATAGAAAAGTGTCTTTAAAAATATTTACAGACAATATTCTGACTGGCTGAAAATGAGAAGATACAGGAGCTTTATCAGAAATATGCTGGGCTTCAACCCTTTTGCAAACGGAAAGGTGCCGCCCCTGGAGGAGCGCCTTACCGAAAAGCAGAGAGAACTAAAAATACTGATGCAGGAAGGCTGCTCTGCGGAAGCCTCCTGTTTCCTTGCAAAGTCTCCGGAAACAACAGTCTTCTTTCTGAAAACCCTTTTTCACGATGAGATGGAAAGCAAGTGCCCGGAATTTTTCTGGGAAGCCCAGGTCTCGCTATCCAAAGCAGCTGCAGAGCCTGGCCCGAAGGCCGACAAGACCGTGCAGATACTTGCCCAGGCCCTGGAACATGAGGACATGGCAGTGAGGAGCTTTGCCGCACAGACCCTAAGCTCAGCAGTAAAGGACGAGGATGCAGACATACTGTTTGCAGTCAAGGCTCTGGAAAGAAGCATTCATGTTCCTGACCTTGCCGACCATGCCGCCTCCTCCCTGGCCATGCATTACGTAAAGAATTTTCAGAAAGACAAGCTGATGGGGTTGCTGGAGAGCGATAATTTTACAGTCAGGACCTGGGCAAGCAAGATTGTCTCAATAACTGCGGCGGAAGGCAACCGGTTCTCGGTTTTAGTCCTTCTGGGGGGCTGCTCCAGGGATGATGCGGATATCCGCAAGGAATGCGCCAGGAGCCTGGCGGCCGCATTCTACCAGGCCGATGAGGATGTCAGGGGCGAAATCAGGGCTGAATTCAGGAAATACCACAAAAGGCAGCAGAAAAGCAACCTGGTCTACCTGGACGTGGTGATTGAGATGCAGCAGGTTGAGAATGTACTCGGGGCATCAAAAAAATAGTCTAGACAAAGTCAAGCCATTCCAGGAACCTCTCATCCTTTCCCCTGACAATCTTGAAGAACGCATCCCTGATTTCACTGGTTATGATTCCAGGGCCCGTGGTGATGGGGATGTGGTCAATCTGCACTACCGGAGTGACTTCGGCTGCGGTTCCACAAAGGAAAACCTCGTCTGCGGTGTAGAGCTCGTCCCTCAGCATGGAGCGCTCCTCCACCTTTATCCCCATTTCGCCGGCAAGCCTAATCAGGGAATTCCTGGTCAGGCCCGCGAGTATGCCGTCATGCAAAGGAGGGGTTGCAAGCACACCATCCTTTACTATGAAGAGGTTTTCACCGGTTCCTTCGGAAATATGGCCGTTCTCCAGCATCATGATGGCCTCATCATATCCTTCATCAATGGCCTCCTTTTTTGCAATAACGGAATTCAGGTAGTTGGCGCTTGCCTTGACATGTGGGGAAAGCACCGAGCCCCTCATCCTTCTCCAGCTTGATATGCCGCAGGTTATTCCATTCTCAGCCTTTTCCCCGAAATATTTTCCGAAGGGAATTGCCGAAATTGCAAAATGGTAGGGGCAGCCGGACGGGTCCAGGCCGATTTTGGAATATCCGGTAAAGATTATGGGCCGGACATAGCACTCCCTGACCTTGTTCATGCGGATTAGCTTTTTGGTGATGTCGCACATCTGGTCAATAGAATACTTAAGAGTAAACTTGTAGGACTTGCAGCCGTTGGCAAGCCTCTGGTAATGGTCTCTCATTCTGAAAACGGCAGGTCCCTTCGGGGTGTTGTAACAGCGCATTCCCTCAAAAATAGCCAAACCGTAATGAAGCCCGTGGGTAAGAACATGAAGCTGGGCATTTTTCCAGTCCACAAACTTTCCGTTCATCCAGATTTTCTTGAGCGTTTTCATGAAATTGCTAGGATTTTACGGTTTTTAACCCTAGCGGATTTCACTGCCGGAAACCAGGGAAAGGCAGTCCGAAAAGGTGCTTCTCAGGTGCTCGGCATCCTTTTCCTGGAGCCTGGTCAGGTCAACGAACCGGGCGCAGGAAATTGCCACCAGGATGGCAGAGGTGACTTCCACAACCCTGGCATCCTTTATCCTGACCGCAATCCGGTTTGTTTTGTCTGCGTGGGTTGAAAGGGTTTCCAGCTCGCTCTGGAAATCAGATGCATCCCTGTTTCCCATATCCAGCAGGTTGAAAGAGAGGAGGTTGTCAAGCGAGAATTTTACTGCAGCCAGGTTTGCTTCCATTGCCTCGGCAAGGAACGGCTTTGAGGCCTCCTTGAACCCCGAACAGCCGGAAGGCTTTCTATCAGCTGAAGGGCTGTTTCTGGCTCTGGTAAAAAAGACATTTCTGCTCATTTAGCCACCTTGAGAAGCATTTGGAAAGAAAGGGTTTAAAATGGCAGGACATGGACGGCTCATTTTTCATAATAGAAGTATTCGCCTGCCTCCCTCTGCTCCCTGTCCAGCTGGCTGTCCGGCTTGTTTATCCTCGGCCTTCCGCTGTCCCTGTCCCTTCTCATGGTTATGCCGGCAACTTCCAGGAAGCTGTTCATGCCATCCTTTTTCCCCCGGGGGGCACTGGCATGCCCCTGCACCGAGCTCTCGCCCTGGAAAACCACCAGCCGGTTTGCAATTGCGTCGATGAAAACAATGTCGTGGTCCACCACAAACGCGCTTTTCTCGCTTTCGCTTATTACCTTTCTCAGCAGGGAGGCAAACTCAAACCTCTGCTCAATATCAAGGAAAGCAGTGGGCTCGTCAAACAGGTATATGTCGGCCTCCTGGGTCAGAGCCCTGGTCAGGGCCACCCTCTGAAGTTCTCCTCCGGACAGCTCTTTCAGGTTCTTGTCCATGAGCCTGGAAAGGCCCAGCTTTCTCTTGCATTCGTCGAAGACCACCCCTCCGGCTTTGCCCAGGACATCCGAAACTTCGGCATCCTCTGCTTTTATGTACTGGGGCTTGTATGAAACCTTAAGGGATAGTGTTTCCCCCTTGTCAGGCTTCTCCACCCCAGCGAGCATCTTGACGAAGACAGACTTGCCAAGGGCGTTCTTGCCGACAAGGCCGAGAATCTCGCCCTGCCTTATTTCCCCATCGTCGCTTGTAAACATGAATCCGGCAAACTGCTTGCTGAATGGACTGTATTTTACCCTGGCAGGCGTTTTTACTTCCGATTCACTGTGCCTGCTGAACCTGATTTCGTGGTCCCGGAAACGGACATTCTCATCCTTCAGGTAGCCTGCTATGTACTCATTGATTCCGGCCCTCACATTCTTTACCCCTGAAACTACACCATATACGTTATCTTCGCCGTAAAGAAGATGGACGTAATCACTGATATAGTCGAGTATGGTAAGGTCGTGCTCGGCCATCATTACCTGCTTCTTCTCTGAAAGCTCTTTGACAAGGACTGCCATCCTAAGCCTTTCCTCGATGTCCAGATAATTGGTGACTTCATCAAAATAATAGATGTCTGCCTCCTTCAGGAATGCTGCGGCCATTGCAACTTTCTGAAGCTCTCCTCCGGAAAGCTGGGAAAGCTTTCTTTCCTTTATGTTTCCGATACCGAATTTCCTCACTATATCAGGTACCTTTTTTTCATTTCCCACTGTGGCGAGAAGTTCTGAGACAGTGCCCTCAAAAACATCCCTTATTTTGTCAATCTGCTGGGGCTTTACGCCTGCCCTGAGCCCTTCCTGGTTTTTTTCAAAGAATCTCCTGGTCTCAATCGGAAGCCTCTCCAGGATTTCATTTTCTGAAAACTCTTTGGTGAATACAGCAAAGTTGGGCTTTACCTGGCCGGTAAGCAGCTTGATTGCGGTGGTCTTCCCGATGCCGTTTTTGCCTACAAGTGAAACTGCCCCTTCCTGGGGGAGGGGAAGCTCGTAGAGCCGGAAGGTATTGACACCGTACTGGTATATCGGGTTCTCAAGCTCCCGGGCAAGGTTTACAACTGATATGCATTTCACGGGACATTTCTTGACGCAGAGGCCGCACCCGATGCAGAGCGGCTCAGATATCACTGGGTATATGCCGTCCTTCTCAACCACGATGCATTCCTCCCCCATCCGGTTGGGCGGGCATACCTTTGCACAGACATATCCGCATTTCTTGTGGATGCAGACGTCCCTGTCTATTACTGCTACTCTGGTAACCATACAAAAATAATTACGAATACGGAATATATAAAATTAGCTTTTTCCCTGTGACTTGCCTTTAAGCTCGGCAAGCGGATGCGAATATTTCTCTATTCCTTCACGGTCAAACAGGAAAATCCCCAGCGTGGCTGCAACATTGGAGAACAGCAGGACGCTGAATGCGATTTCCTGGAAGTTCTCAATGAAAATGCCTTTGGCCACGGGCAGGGTGGCAAGCACTGCCACTGCAAGACCCCTTGGCATCATGGTAACAATGACGCCGGTATCCCTGAGTGGAATGGACGGGATAAGCAGCTTCTGCACCAGTGTCCTGGCAATCAGGACCAGCACGAGAATGGCCACGGTAATGCCCAGAACATGGGCGCTGAAGTAATCAACGGACAAAAGAAGGCCAATGTAGGTGAAGAAGAAGGTGCGCACAAAGAAGGTGACCTCTTCCTGGAAAAGACGGGTGGTCCGGGTAATGGGGTTCTCCCATTCCATCTTGGCAAATTTGGCTATCTTTCTGGCATTTCCGATTATGATGCCAAACACAAAGACCGCGATGCCCCCGTTGCCCCTAACGAATTCGGTTACGGCATAAAGCCCGAAAACCAGTGAGAGCATGAGCATGTAGGTATATTCCTGGACTATTGTAATCCGGTCAATAATGAATATCCATATGAATGCTCCCAGAAGGCCGAGGGTAATGGCAATGGTAAACTGGGAGAGAAGCAGGTTTGCAATAAGCCCTGCATCTATTTCCGTTTCCGCAGTCATAAGCTGGATGATAATTACCGCAGTAATAATGCAGAGGGCATCAGTCATGGTGGACTCAAGAGTCAGCATGTTCTTGGTGTTCTTTTTGGCCCCGGTTCTCTCGACCATGGCAATGACGACGGCAGAGCTGGTGCCGCCCACCACCGCACCAATAAGAAGGGAGTGTGTTATCGGCCAACCCAGGTACAGGAAGATAAATCCGGCAATTGCAAGTACTGATATTACAAAAACAAGCAGGGTGTAAAGCATGCTTTTGGGGATTGCCTTTGCCACTGAAAAGATGTTCAGTTCAAGGCCGCCGTCAAAAAGAAGCACAATTAATGCAAGTGTGGAAATGAATGGCAACACCGATACAATTATTGATTCTTCCGAAACATCGAGAAGGCCCAGAACCGGACCCAGAAGGAAGCCGAAAAGCATGAGGATGATAACCTGTGAGATTCGGGTCCTTTCAAAAACTAGCGATGCTACGAATCCGATAATAATGGTAAGTGCAATGATAAAGAACTCAGCCACCATGTGTGTGATTCACTAAAAAAACTTTAAAAGCTCACCTAGGGCAGCCGAAGAGGAAAATCCTCAGATATTTATTCTTTTCCCAATCCAATAGGGGCATGGCAGATAAGGTCATTGTATATACTGGTGCCTGGTGCCCGTGGTGCCACAAGGTCATGGATTTTCTTAAAGAGCACAATGTTGAATTTGAGGCCAGGGATGTGGAAAACCAGGAATATGCCCGGGAAGTTGTAGAGAAAAGCGGCCAGGGGGGGATTCCGGTAACCGAAATCGATGGTCAGATTGTTGTGGGATACGACGTTAACAAACTCAGGGAGCTGCTTGGGCTGCAGTGATTGCATGTACTGCGCACACTGCAAAAAAGCCTTCAACACCGGGCCCCCGAAATACACAAGAAGTGACAAAGAAAAGAAGGTTACTTACGCATTCTGCTCAGAGGAATGCCAGAAGAAATATCGGTGAGTTTTCCATTGTTTGCAGACAGGATTACCTGGAAAGATTCCACCGGCAGTACCGGGAAAACGAGTAGCTGACCCTGACTGAATTTTTCCCTGAAGGCATTACTTTGAAATCATCGATTCCCAGGGCATCAAGTATTTTTGTTCCTCCCGCCAGGGTCCCGTCAAAGTTAATCCTGAAAATGGATGCCAGGTCTGTTTTTTCCCTGGCCTTGAGCCGGGCAAGTTCTTTTTCTGAAAGCGATATGTTTGCCCTTTTGAGCAGGCCGATGTCAGTGTATTTTATCCTTTTTACCTCGAACTCAGCTCCTGCCATGTCAACTCCGCGGACTTTCAAAACAGTATCGTGCTTTAAGAAAAATTCGCCATGCTTTTTCCTGAAAACAACATCGCCACCGGTAACCCTGAGGCTTCTTTTCTCTTTTCCCAGGAGCATGGGCGTTTCCGCCATGCGCTTGCGGCCTTCCTTCATCATGCAGCGCCGGACATCATGGGAATCCTGGCAGCTTTCCTGAATGTTTTCCATTATCTCTTTCGCAGAAGGGCAGCGGAGCGTCTTGCTGGCTACGGGCCTGCCTTCCCTGCCCATGGTTCCAGTGCCGAACAAAGCACTTCCGAATATTGATGCGGCAAGAACAGTTTTTCCAATAAATGAACCGCCTGGTTTTCGCAGCCGGTTCCTAGGAATAGAATGCTTTCTGGCTCTCATGTATTGAATATATTGTAAAATAGTTTAAAGCATTTCGAACCATCTGAATCCACAGTTTAAGCGGTATTTATCAATATTATTCCCCAATCTCTTTCCGATGCTCAAACAGAACAGCGCCCTTAAGGAACTCCAGAAAAGCATCGGGGGCTTGCTTGCCGTAATTCCGCTTTCCCCCGGTCACTGGACCCTGCTTTCAGTTTTACTGGCCCTGGCAGGCGGAACAGCAATTGCATTCTACAACAGCCTGGGTGCCGGCCTGGGTCTTTTTGCAGTCGCGGCCGCCTTTGACTTAATTGACGGAGCGGTTGCAAGGGCAAAAAACCAGGCAAGCGAATGGGGGGGCTTCCTGGACGGCGTGGCCGACCGCTTCGTGGAAGGGATATTTCTGATTTCCTTTATGTTCTATCCCCTTCCTGTAGTGCTCATTGGGCCGGAAATTTGGATTGCACTGGTCGTTTTCCTTGGCACCTGCATGCCATCCTTCATAAGGGCATATTCAGACCACAAGGGGGTATTGTCAAGAGAGAAAGCCCTGGCTTTGGGGGGAATCTGCGAAAGAAGCGAAAGGCTGCTAATAATAATCGCCGGACTGGCAGCAGGCATGCTCTTCAATATGGATTATTTCATATACGGTCTGATTGCCGCTTCCGTACTGTCACTGACAACGGTTTTGCAGAGATTTCTGGAAATAAGAAAAGATGCACTGCAATAAACCTTAGCCAAAGGTAAAGACGTACGCTTTGACCTTTCCATGGAAGACTATTCCCAGCTCATGCTCTTCGTATTCCCTGCTTTTGAAAAGGCGGTAAAGGCCGGGCTTGTTCACGGTGATGGATTTCTTTTTCTTAAGGTCAATGAAAATGTCCGCCATGGCCTTTTTTTCCAGGGGCTCAACAACCAGGTTGGCTTCCCTTGCCGTGAAGCGGTAGGATAGTTTCCCGGGGGGCTTTTCAAGCTTCAGGTAGTTTTTTTCCTGCTCCCACCTGCCGTCAGGGTATATTATGTTGGGATGGTGGGTTTCTTCGGTATCAACATAAAATTCGCATCCCTTGTCATCACAGACAAGCCCGGAGCCAAGCCCCTGGTTTCTGGCAAAGCCGGCATAGGTTTCCGGGCTTTGGAAGGGCTGGTATGCCAGAAACGGTTCCTTTTCCGGCTTCTTGGAAACGCCCAGCAGCTCCTGGAGCTTTGTCTCTGTTTTTTTGTAAAGTCCCTCCCCGAAATCCACTTCCACTATATATCCATTCTTGTCAATCACGTATTTGGCAGGCCAGAACATATTGTCAAAGGCGTCCCACGTCTCCATATTGCTGTCCACGGCAACCGGATAGTCAATCCCCAGCTCCCTGACCGCCTTTCTGACATTTTTCGGTTTTTTCTCAAAATCAAATTCCGGGGAATGCACCCCGATGACAACCAGGCTGTCCTTTTTGTATTTCTTGTGCCATTTTTTTACAAAGGATATTGAGCGCCGGCAGTTGACGCAGGTGTATGTCCAGAAGTCGACGAGGACAACCTTGCCCCTGAGCTTTTTCATTTTCAGGGGTTTGGAGTTTATCCATGCCTCTATGCCTTTGAACTCAGGGGCTTCCACCTTGACTCCCAGCATGATGGTATCTCAGGATTAAGGCTTAAAAATCAGGGCTTCAAAAAATGATAAAAACCTTAACCAAGGTGTATTGACATGCTCGGGAAATTCCTAAACCTGGTACTGCTCTTTGTTGCATTTGTACTGTTTCTGGCGATTCTGAATGCATGGGGACCGATACCTGCCCTGCTGAATATCATAATCGCACTTGTAGCCCTCAAGTTCATAGGCTGGCTGGGCATAAGGATTGAAGTGAACATCTGGAGCCTGCTGATAGTCCTGATTGGAGGGATTCCCGGGCTGCTCATCCTGATTTTCCTGAGCGTGACCGGCCTTGCTTTCGGGCAGAAAAAAGAATCAAAGAAATAGACTTAAGCCGCCTTGGCAAATTTCTTCTCTATTGCCTTATTGCTCATCCTCAGGATGGCAGGCCTTCTGCTTATGAACTCCCTTGCCTTTTCAAGAAGCTCCTTTTTCTCTGCCATGCTGAGCTCAGGAGAATAGTCATATTTGACACG
>WJIU01000015.1 GCA_014730115.1 Microcaldota archaeon | reverse complement strand
TTCTTTTGCATGGATGGATTGCATTAATCTGGCTGGTCTTTTTTGTGACATTTGTATTCTATACGATATTCTATGCACTGCTTTTCCTGATACCTTCCTTGACTCTCATTGCCGCATTTCTGCTTTTTACGCCAAAATGCCGGAAAAATCTTTTTACTGGCAATAAAAAGATTATTACACTGCTCTTGGTTCTGGTTGTGGCGGCACTCCAGTTATTTAGTTATTGGTTCCATCTTTATGATGGATATCCCCTTCTTTTTGGGTTTTTGCCGGACGATGCTCTAATCTACGTGTTTTGTGAAAATGACTGTGGAAACTTCTACCAACCTGCCAAACAGTTTGTTTTTGAATGGGGAACCTTTGATATCCTGTCAGTTAAATCCGGGTCGGACATTGAACAGATTTTCAACGGCTACCCAACCTTATTGCTCTTAAGAAATGGGATTAATAATGCTTATACAGGAGGCGGATGCGAGATTCACGAGGGTTTCATCGAATCCAGCAATGAATCGTATAAAGCACCACCAATAAATTCTACCCTGGATTTTTCAATCGCAAAAATAAAGTTATATAATCTAGAAAATGGGAGCCGGATTGGATTCACCTCATATGCTGTAAATTCCGGCCACCTGCCCTTGTTTTTGCATGATTTTCTCAAATCCCGGAATATTGATACCGGAAAAATAGTGTTTTCATCTTCTTATAAAAACTGTGAAAATGAGCTGGGTTGAAAAATTTCATTCCAAAGCGCTGATGACCTTTTCATGCATCTTCTTTATATTCTTCCAGTGACCGCCCTGCCAGTAGTATTTTCCGCAGTTGCTGCACTTCCAGGCCTTTTTCCCCTGGCTGTAAACATCTTCGGGTATTTTTCCCCTTGCCTTTTTTGTCTCAACCGGCTCCAGCACTCCGTTGCAGGCAGTGCACCTCATCTTTTCAGGGAAGGTCATCTCCACTCCCGATTCCCGGACCAGCCGGGCAACCTGCTCCTCAACCCTGTTGCTTTTGATGAAGACGCATTCCACCGAATGCTTACGGCACCTTTCTGCCAGCTGGACGTCCCGGGTGACAAAAACCAGGTTGTTTTCCTTTGCATGCCCGAGCAGTTCGCTGTCTTCCATGCCCTTGTGGTATTCACTGTCTATCCCAAAGACCCTGCACCAGTTGGAAAGTCGCTTGAGCATCTCGTCAAACAGGAATTTCATGATAATGAGATTTTTACAAATACGTTGGTGGGGACCTTGATCCTGAGAATCTGCTTGATGTATTTCTCGTCTCCCTCTATGTCGCAGAGCCTTTTGTGGACCCTTTTCTCATAATGCTCATAGGTGTCGGTTCCGTCTCCGCAGGGAGTTCTCCTGGTGGAAATTTCCAGCTTCCTGTTCGGCAGCCTGACCGGCCCTATGAACTCCATGTCGAGGGTATCGGAGAGATTCCTGATCTGGCCCACCACGTTGTCAAGGGAGGCGGGGTCCTCTCCACTCAGCTTGATTCTTACTTTGGTCATGAATATACCTCAAGAAGTTGTGTGTAGTTGTAGTTTACAAAGTTATTTAAATTCTACTCTGTCCCTCCGCAATTTTGGAAACAGTTAAAAAATGTGAATGGGACTATGTTTCCTGGTTCTTTAATGAGGCGGTAAGATGGATTTGCTGACAATCAAGGATATGCAGGAAGAATTTATGAAAGAGGTTGTGGAGCTTGCAGTAGGGCTCAGGAAAGAGGGAAACCGGGCAAGGGACGACCTCAGGGGAAAGGTGCTTATCTCGCTTTATGAGAAGCCGTCTACCCGGACCAGGCTCTCATTTGAGACTGCAATAGAGAACCTGGGGGGCCACTGCATAGTGATGGACTTCAAGAGCTCCCAGATTTCCAGGGGGGAAACCATGGCGGACACTGCCAGGGTTCTTTCCAGATACTGCGATGTGATAAGTGCAAGGCTGTTCAGGCACACTGACCTGGAGGAGATTGCAGAATACGCATCCGTGCCAGTAATCAATGCACTCACTGATGTGGAGCACCCCTGCCAGGCCCTTGCCGACATGCAGACCATCATAGAGCACGGCAAGGACAAGGGAAAGCTGGTCTATGTAGGGGATGCCGCAAACAATGTGGCAAACTCCCTGATGCTTATTGCCGCACGGTACGGCATGCACGTAGTCCTGTGCGGGCCCAAGGATTTCCTTCCCTCATCCGAATACCTGGAGGAATCCTCAAAGGCAGGGGGAAAGGTGGAGGTTACCGACGACCCCTCCTATGCAGTAAAGGATGCTGACGTCATTTATACCGACGTCTGGGTTTCCATGGGCGACGAAGCTGAAAAGGAAAAGAGAAAGGAGGCGCTGAAGCCCTACCAGGTGAACGACGAGCTGCTGAGGCAGGCCAAGCCGGATGCAACCGTAATGCACTGCCTGCCCGCCCACCGGGGCGAGGAAATCACTGGTGAGGTGCTGGACAGCAAGCAGGCCGCGGTGTGGGACCAGGCCGAAAACAGGATGTGGGCCCAGGAGGCTCTTATCCTGAAGCTGCTGAAATGATTCAGAAAGCCCCTCCCTGTTCCGACTAGGTTAAAAAAATTCCAACCTGGTTGAAAAATATTCCCCGAAAACAGGAAATGTCCGGTTTGTGCCCATGCCACCCAGTTACACTTATAAACTCTATCTGAGATATATTTTCCTGATTCTTTATGATTGGGAAGGCTGAGACACAATGAAGGCAGTTCTTGCCCTGAAAGACGGTACGGTGCTGTTCGGCACAGGCTTTGGAGCCAAGGGGGAGAGAGTGGGCGAACTGGTTTTCAACACCTCCATGACAGGCTACCAGGAGGCACTCACCGACCCCAGCTATGCCGGGCAAATCCTGCTGATGACCTACCCCCTGATTGGCAACTACGGAACCAATGCCAGGGACAGGGAAAGCGGCCGGGTGCATCCCAGCGGCTTTGCAGTAAGGCAGGTAAGCCCGGACCGCGAGCACCGGGAGGCCGACAACTCCCTGCAGGCATTCCTCGGCCAGCATGGCATCCCGGCAATCTCGGGCATTGACACCCGGTTCCTGGTCAGGCACATCCGGGACAAGGGGGTGATGCCCGCAATCATCTCTGTTTCAGACCAGGAGATAAATGCAAAGCAGCTGGTGGAAAGGCTGAAGGGCTTTGATTATTCCTCGGTTGATTTTGTCTCCCAGGTTTCCACTCCTGAGCCGGTGGTCTACGGAAAGGGCAGAAAGGTTGCACTTCTGGATTTCGGTGCAAAGCTGGGAATCGCCAGGGAGCTGGTGAAAAGGGGTTGCGAGGTGCACATGCTGCCCTGCCATACCAGTGCAGATAAAATAAAGGAGCTGGAGCCGGAAGGCATCATGCTCTCCAACGGTCCCGGGGACCCGTCAATACCGGGCTATGCCCACCGCACCATAAGGAACCTGGCAGGCTACTGCCCCATGTTTGGGGTCTGCCTGGGCCACCAGCTCATCGCCCATGCAATGGGCGGAAGCACCTACAAGCTGAAGTTCGGGCACCGCGGCTCCAACCATCCGGTGCAGGACCTGCAAAAAGGGAGGGTGGCCATAACAACCCAGAACCATGGCTTTGCAGTAAAGGAACTGCCAAAAGGCTTTGAGCTTACCCACGTAAATGTAAACGACGGAAGCATTGAGGGGATGAGGTGCAGAGACAAGGGCATTTTCTCGGTACAGTACCATCCGGAGGCATCCCCCGGCCCCCATGATTCCGGACAGCTGTTTGATGAATTTGTCAGGATGATGTGATTGAAATGGAAGAAAATGTGAAATGTGATTTCTGCGGAAAAGGCACCTACTGTGAAACGTGCGGGAAGAGTCCGGAGAGCAAAGGGGAATTCAGGCACATGTGCTTTGAGTGCTTCCAGAAGGAGGGGGGAAAGGTGGAAGACAAGGACAAGACCCACGTCTGCATCCCACCTGAAGAGGTTTCCAAGGCATACGAGCGCTTCATCGGGGATGTTACCCAGAAGGCATTTTCCGACCTCTGGGGCTCAGAGAAAAAGCGCCTGAAGGAGCTTTCCAAGCAGGAGATTGCAAGGACCTGCTTTTTTGAAGGCGCCGGCTTTATGCTTGAGTTCATGAAAAGGGCATCCAAAGAGAGTGAGACAAAGGAATGAAGGTCCTGGTAATCGGCAGCGGCCCCATAGTAATTGGCCAGTCTGCGGAGTTTGACTATTCCGGGGCCCAGGCCTGCAAGGCACTCCGGGAGGAGGGCGTCCGGGTGGTGCTGGTCAATTCCAACCCTGCAACCATCCAGACCGACCGGGATGTTGCAGACCGGATATACATAGAGCCCCTCACTCCCGAGTTTCTGGAGAAAATCATTGCAAAGGAGAAGCCCGACGCACTTCTTGCAACGGCCGGGGGCCAGACCGGCCTGAACATCGCAATGGAGCTTTTCAGGAAAGGGGTTCTGAAAAAGCACAATGTGGAGTTCCTGGGAACAGATGCGGATTCCATTGAGACCGCGGAATCCAGGGAATCCTTCAACCGGCTGATGGAAAGGATTGGCATCCCTGTGCTTCCGGGCAGGGTGGTAAAATCCCTGGAGCAGGCAAAATCTTTTTCAGATGGGAACGGCTTCCCCCTTATAGTCCGGCCTTCTTTTACACTGGGAGGAACCGGCGGGGGGACTGCACATGATGAGAATGAGCTGGAAACCATACTGGGCCAGGCACTGAGGCTTAGCTCAACAGGAGAGGCCCTGGTGGAGAAGAGCGCCCTTGGCTGGGGCGAGTTTGAATACGAAGTGGTCAGGGATGCCCGGGGCAATGCGGAAATCATCTGCAACATGGAGAACATAGACCCCATGGGGGTCCACACCGGTGAAAGCATTGTGGTTGCGCCGTCCCAGACCCTGAGCGACCGGGACCATCAGCTGCTGCGTGATGCATCCCTGCGCATCGTAAATGCCATCGGCATAAAGGGCAGCTGCAATGTCCAGCTTGCAATGAACCAGCAGACCGGGGAATACGTGGTCATAGAGGTGAACCCCCGTCTGTCAAGGTCTTCAGCCCTTGCCTCCAAGGCAACCGGCTATCCCATTGCCCGGGCGGCGACCAAGATTGCGCTGGGGAAGTCCCTGCCTGAAATAAAAAATGCAATAACCGGGACTTCCGCAGCCTTTGAGCCGTCCCTTGATTATGTGGTTGTCAAGATTCCCCGCTGGCCTTTTGACAAGTTTCCCAAAACCCCCAGGACAATCGGCACCCAGATGAAGAGCACCGGGGAAGTCATGGCAATAGGAAGAACGTTCCAGGAGGCCCTGAGCAAGGCAATCAGAAGCCTTGAGGTAAAAATCCCCCGGGACCTTGATGCTGACAGGCATCTGAATCCCCCCACTGACCAGAGGCTTTTTGCAATTCTGGAGTCCTTCCGGCAGGGGAAGGGCGTGGAGCTGCTGCACCAGAAGACAGGGATAAACCGCTGGTTTCTGCGCAGGATGGAGGAAATGGCTCAGCTTGAGAAGAGGCTGGCCGGGCAGAAGCTGTCCAGGGAGCTTCTTCTTTCCGCAAAAAGGGCCGGTTTCTCTGACTCTGCCATTGCCCGGCTCACCGGGCAGGAAGAGCTGGAAATAAGGTCCGTCCGGAAATCCTTTGGCATTATCCCGACCTACAAGATAGTGGACTCATGCGCCGGAGAATTTGAGGCGGTTACCCCTTATTTTTATTCCACTTATGAAGAGGAAAATGAGGCAGGGGAATGGAAAGGAAAAAAGGTGGTGGTGGTAGGCGCCGGCCCAATCCGGATTGGCCAGGGGATTGAGTTTGACTACTGCTGCTCCCATGCAGCATTTGCGCTCAGGGACATGGGGTACAGGAGCATAATGATAAACAACAACCCTGAAACAGTGAGCACTGATTTTGACTCCAGCGACCGGCTTTACTTTGAGCCCCTGACATTCGAGGATGTGATGAACGTCATTGAGAATGAAAACCCGGAAGGGTTGATAGTGCAGCTGGGAGGGCAGACCGGCATCAACCTTGCCCAGAGGCTGGAGGAGGCCGGGGCCAAAATTTTGGGGACTCCTATAGAAGGAATAGACAAGGCGGAGGACCGGGACCGCTTCAGCGAGCTGGCAGAAAAGCTGGGCATTCCCCAGCCGGAGAATGGCATCGCCATGAGCGAGGCCCAGGCCCTGGAGGTTGCATCCAGGATAGGCTACCCGGTGGTGGTAAGGCCCAGCTATGTGATTGCCGGAAGGGCAATGGAAATCGTAAGAAACGAGTCCGGGCTCAGGAGCTATATTGCAGAGGCAGTTGAGGTAAGCAACCGGAAGCCGGTCCTTATCGACCGGTATATTGAGAATGCAATTGAGTGCGAAGTGGATGCGGTCAGTGACGGAAAAAACGTATTTATCGGGGGCATCATGGAGCACATTGAGCCGGCCGGAGTCCATTCCGGGGATGCCAACATCGTGCTTCCTTCCATAAGGCTAAGTGATGATGAGAAAAAGAAAATCAGGGAATTCACTGAAAAGCTTGCTCATGCCCTGGGGATTGTGGGGCTGATTAACATCCAGTATGTTGTAAAGGGCGGGACTGTTTACATACTGGAGGCAAACCCGAGGGCAAGCCGGACCGTGCCTTTTGTGAGCAAGGCGATAGGGCTGCCCCTGGCCAAGCTTGCGGCCAGGGCAATGCTGGGTGAAAAGATTTCCCTGGAAAAGCCAAGGCAGAAATGCTATGCGGTGAAAAGCATTGTGTTTCCTTTTCTGAAGCTGCTGGGCACTGACATCAAGCTGGGCCCGGAGATGCGCAGCACCGGGGAGACCATGGGCCTTGGGGAGAGCTTTGAGATTGCATATTACAAGGCACTGCTGGCAGCAGGGGTAGGCATTGAAAAGGAAAGGCCTGCCGCATTTCTGAGCCTCCGTGACCAGGACAAGCACTGCGTCCCTGAATTTGCTTCCCTCCTGAAACGGCTCGGGTTTGCCATATACGGTACAATGGGCACGGTGGGCCCGGTGGAAGGTGCGGTCGGCGTTGCCAAGATAGGGCAGGGGCACCCCGATGTGCTTGACCTTATTGATTCAGGGACAGTGAACCTGGTGGTGAATACGCCAACAAGGGGAGGGCTTGCCCACACTGACGGGTTCAGGATGAGAAAAGCCAGCATTCAAAAGGGCATTCCCTGTATAACCAATATAACCACTGCCTTCGAGCTGATGAAGGCTCTGGACAGGCTGGAAGAAGAATTCGAAGTCAGGACTGTGGAAGAATGGCGTGGTTGAGTTGGAACTGCTTACTATAGCCTTGATATTTGTTACCGGACTGGTCGCCTCATTCATAGGAACCAATGTGGGCGGGGGAGGAATGATTGTAATCCCCGCCCTTATTGCACTCGGCTTTCCGCCCAAGGCGGCCATAGCAACCATGAGGGTGGGCTCCTGCGGCCTGCTCACCGGCGGCACCGCCAAATTCCATGAAAAGCAGAAGATAGATTATAATATCGGCATTCCCTCTGCCCTGCTTGCCCTGGCCGGCGCCTATTTCGGGGCAACGACCCTGGTTGAGCTTTCCAATGAGACCGTGGGGAGGCTGGTCGGCTTCCTGATGCTGGTGGTGCTTGCCTTTGTGATTTACAACAGGGACATCGGCATTGAAAAAACCCCAAGAAAAGGAATTTTCGGCAGGTTTCTGGGCTATGCATCCTTTCTTCTGATTGGTTTCTACGGGGGGATTTTCGGGGGAGGGACAGGCATTTTTGCAGCGTATGTGCTGATTTTCTTTTTCGGCCAGACCTTTCTTGAGGCTGCCGGAACCTGGAAGGTTCCTGCGATTGCCATTGCTGCGGCATCGCTTGCGATATTCACAGTGGCCGACCTGGTGGACTGGATTGCCGGTGCAACGCTTCTGGTCAGCATGCTTCTGGGCTCCTATCTTGGCGCTGCCTATGCTATAGAGAAAGGAAACCGCTGGGTAAGGGCACTGTTCATCCTGTTTGTTCTTGCAGCCGCACTGAGGCTGCTCTTCTAGAGGAAGATACGGAAAAGCAGGAGCAGGGTGGGCACAATTATGGCACCCATCAGGGTTATCCTTTCAACGCCGAGCCTGATGGTTGCCCAGCCCAGCATCCCGCCGAGGGACAGCACCAGTATGCCGGAGAAGCCGTCCAGGATAAACGTTATTGTGAAAAGATACAGGCCAAGAACCAGGTTCATTACCGAAAAATCAAGGGAGGCAATCCGGGAAATCTGCTTTCGGAGAAGATATATTACAGCCACTGCGATTGCCATGGAAAAAAGGAATGCAGAAACCAGGAAAAACAGGTTTTCGCTGATGTCTGTTGACTGGCTCAGCCATGCGGTGGCCCCAATCCTGGACTTGCCGATGGAGGCGGAGGTGGCAAGGGAGAATACCGCCTCGCTCACCGATATGGAGCTGATTGCAGCCAGGAATCCCAGGGTGTTCAGCGGAAAGAAGATGGATGCAAATGCGGCCACCTGGGAAGGCGAGCCCACCCCCGGTATCAAGTCCGCAAGAAAGCCGAGCAAAACACCGAGCAGGGAAAACTTAATGAACCGGGTGCCGGTTTGACCCTCCTTCTGCTCCGGCATCCTGCTTTTTCTGTAGGCCAGTATTGCTGAGACCGCAAACATGCCTGAGAACAGGGGAAGGAACGGGTCTTCCATGCCGCTGTTCAGGGAATAGTGCCCCAGCAGGCCGGAAGAAATGAAAACCAGAAATGAAAGCAGGGGGCTCCTGCTTTTTAAGAGCAGCAGCAGGGAAATGCCCAGCAGGATGTATTTCAGATGGGGGCTTATGAAGCCATAGACAAGAGGGAAGGCATCTATGGAAAGCTGCAGAAGGGAGGCAGATATGAAGGCGGCAAGGATGGAGGAAAGCAGGATTGTCTTGAGGGCTTCAATCCCCTTTCCCTGCCGCACCATCCTCTGCCCGGGAAGGACTGCGACCACGCTGGAGCTTTCCGGAATCCCGAAGAAGATTGAGGGAATAAATGAAGTGACCAGGTGGACAGGATAGAGCGAGATGATAATGATTGCCAGGGCATCGCCGTCAATTCCTGAAGCGGCAAGCATGGATATGATGGTGTTGGAGTGCAGTCCTGGAAGGAGGCCGCTGAGAAAGCCGAAAATCACTCCCCCCAAAAAAGTGACCGTCTCCTCCAGCATTGTCCTATCCTACCAGCATGTCCCTTATCCTGATATGAGGGCCTCCGTCGCTCACCGGCACCTCCTGCGAGAACTTCCCGCAGATGCCGGGGCTGGTTCCAAAGTCCCTTCCCACGCACTCCACATTGTGCATTGTCTGAAGGACGTTTCCGGTAATGGTAACGTCCCTCATTATCTTTCCCCTCTCCCCGTTTGCAATCTCATAGGCCTCTTCGGCCTTGAACATGAATCCCCCCGAAAAAATATCAACGCTGCCCCCCTTCATGCCCTTGAGGTATATCCCCTTTGGAATGTCAAAAACCTCTTCCATCCGGCTTTCCCCGGGCTGGAAATAGGTGTTGCTCATCCTGACAATAGGCACTTCGGCATAGCTTTCTGCCCGGGCATGGCCGTTCAGCCTGCAGTCCAGCCGTTCCGCAGTCTCCATTGAGTTGAGGTAAGTCTGCAGAACCCCCTTTTCCACCAGGGGCGTCTTCTCTGCCTTCACCCCCTCATCATCATAGACATAATGGCCGAAATCCTGGGCAGTGGGGTCGTCAACCACACTGACAAGCGCATTGCCGATTTGCCTGCCTTTCTTGTCGGAAAGCACAGATTCCCGGTCCACAACTGAATCTCCTTCGCAGGCATGCCCCAGGGCCTCATGGCTGAAAACCCCGGTCATTTCAGGGTCAAGCACAACCGTGAACCTTCCCTGCGGCGGCGGGGAAGCACTCACCAGGCGGAGGGCCTTGTCCCTGGCGCTTTCTGCTGTTTTTTCTATTTTCAGTTTCTCAAAGCCGTTTCTGGACCAGGAGCGGTCCGACCCCCGTTCAATGATTTCCCCTGACCTGGCGATTGCGGTGCATTGCAGGAAAGCATATGCATACTCCTGGAGGATGTCTGCGCCCAGTGAGCTGCAGAACTCTTTTGTTACCACCGAGTCGGTGCAGGACAGCATTCTGGAAGTTATGCTGCCGGCCTCCATGCCTTTTGAGGCATCCGCCAGCCTCTTTACCTTTTCCCCGGAGTCGGCAATCTGCACATTCTTGCATATCCTTTTTTTCTCAGGATTAGGGGGGCGCAGCTTAATGGTTCCCCCGGAAAGCCGGGAGAGCCTTTCTGCCTTGTTTAGGAGCTTTTCCAGGTCTGCCCTGTTGTTGGAGGATGCGAACCCCCAGGAGCCGTTGCTCAGCACCCTTACGCTCATTCCATAGGAATTGCCGGTTGAGTTCTTGACCTCGCCGTCCTTGATTCTGGTGCAGGATTCTTTGCTGCTCTCTATCCTGAGCTCGGCATAATCGTATTTTCCCAGTATCTTCTCGTATTCCATTGGAAAACTTCCTGCTTTTTTTAGTCAGAGGAATTCCTGGGCCTGCCGGGCGTATTCCAGCACTTCCTTCTTGTTTTCCCGGTTCTTTATCATGCCGCAGAATATGTGCTTTTTTACCGGCACCATTACAAGGATAAGGCCCCCCCCGAAGGACACTTCAACTTCTTTCTGAACGTCGCCCGACCTTTTCATGATTGCATCCGACACGTTTGACACTGATGAGATTAGCCCTGCACTGACGTCATTCAGGGCAATGGTGGAGTGCACAATGGTGCCGTCCAGCTGGACAACTGCCCCCCCGATGCCCCTTTCCTTCATTTCATTGAGAATGTCTTCCATGCCCATAATAACCACTACAAAACGTTTATTCCGGTCGGTCCCATCCTTACTGGTATCTCTATGTCAACCCCCGGCACCTTGAGGAAAAATTTTCCTCCCTTGTCGCTTAGTGTGTATGTTTCATCCATGCCGGTCTCAATCAGGCTGAGCAGGGGCCTTTCATGCACCCCCTCGTCTATAAGGAAGAGGGTGGTTGCCCCGGCGCTCTTCAGCCTCCCCTCAATAACGCTCAGGAACTTTCTCATTGAGTCCTTGGAATTGTACAAAAGGAAAGTGGAGAGGGTGTCAAACACCAGCTTCATCCGCTTTCCTGCGCTGGCCTTTATGGCCTCATTGATGGCAAGGGATATGTCGTTCAGTGCGCTGGGGCCGTCTATTGTTGTAACGTTCTCAGATGGAACTGCCTTGCCAATGGTGGCGCTGTAGCAGTCTATGAAGCGGCAGTGCCCCAGGTTGATTCCCATGGTTGCCGCCTTTTCCTTTATGTCCCTGGGGGATGCGTTTCCGCATATGATGAAGGCCATCTCACTCTTGCCTGTGGAAGCGGCAAAATGATAGGAGAACGCCGCCTTTTCCAGGCCGCTGGGGCCGATGAGCATGATATTCCCGGGGTTCCGGTATCCTCCCTCCAGGATAAGGTCCAGGTCAGGGACGCCTGAAGAGACCCGGTTCTTCTTCAGAATGGGCATCTTCGCATCTACGCCGAGTTCCATGCCTTACACTATACTTGGAAGATTTAAAAAATTAGGTTAAAAAGAAAAATGAAAAGTTATGAGCCTCCACCAGAGCCTCCACCATCGCCTATTTGGAAGTTGCAGGGGTTCTCAGGATCAGCGTCCCGTCCGAGCAACGCAGCAACAATGTGCGGGGTTATGACATAAATCATTATTCCCACAACAGCTCCGGTAAGCATTGCAGTGGCCCAGACGCTTGCCCTTGCCCTGGTTTCAGCACCGAGCACCTGGCCGATTGCATAGGTTGCACCAGCCAGGATAATCATGACCATCGCCGCTGCTCCGAGGAAGGTCTGAGAGATAACACAAAGTTGGCTAAGTGCATTTCCGATGGCGCTAGCGCCGCTGGAAACTGACAAAAGGTTTACCACAAAAACTGCTATTATCAGATATTTTCCAATCGCATTAATCTTATTCATCGTCTTGAAGATGTCCATCCAGTCACCTTTATTAGGGTGCTATCTATTGGTTAAGGTTTAAAAAGGTTTTTTTTAGTGGTAAAGCAGGATGTCTTCTAGATTTAAGATGCCGCAGGGGGAGTCAACCCTCCTGCTGATAATCTTCTTCGTCTACTTACTTACGAGGCTTCCCCCTCTCCTCACAATGCCCCTTATCCTGGACGAGGCAGTCTACTCTGTTATGATTGAAGAGCAGATGGCAAACCCTTCGCTTATACCAACCTTTCTGGGCCATTTTACCAGCTGGAAGCCCCCACTTTTCTTCTGGGTATACTCTGTTTTTTCCAGGCTTCCCCTGCCTTTTGAAGCAGTTTACCGGTTTCCCTCCTTTCTGTTCGGCCTGGCCTCGGTTGTGATGCTGTACAAATATTTCAGAAGGCTGGAACTCGGCAGGTATGTTTCCTTTTTTTCAGCACTGATTTTTCTGTTCTCCTTTATTTCCCTGTATCCGGATTCCACTGCGCTCACTGATTCGCTTCTTTTTTTCCTGATAATCGGCAGTTTGTATGCATATTCCCAAAAGGAACTGGGGAGCTGGAGGTTTGGAATTGGCTTTTTACTTTCCTTTGCAGCCTTTTTTGTCAAGCATCTTGTTGCCTTTGTGATTCCCCTCCTGGCAATTCTTTACTTTTACACTTATGAGAAAAAAAAGCTCAGGTCCCCTGTTTTTCTTGTTTCTCTGCTGGCTGCTCCTCTTGCCTTTGCTGCCCATATTCTTTTGCTTGGCAGCCTGGGCCTTGCCGATGATTTGTACCAGACAGAGATGCAGGTCCATATATTCGGAACCAGTTTCGAAGCCGCGGTCCTCACTGTTGAAGGTTCCATTACCACACTCTTCATGATGCTTGTCCCATGGCTGCCGCTCTCCTTTTTCGGATTCTGGAAATACTGGCGTGAAAACGCCCTGATGAGCGTATGGTACCTTCTTGTGCTTGTTCCCCTGGCCGGCGCCTATTACATGCCCTGGTATTTCCTGCCGGCACTGCCTGCAGCCTCTTATTTTACTGCCCTCACACTGGTGAAATGGGAAGGAAAAGAAAATGTTGACCTTTTCTTTCTGGGAGTATTTACCGTACTTGTCCTGCTTTGGGCTGTTTCGGTTGTACTGTATTATGACAGCCTGTATAAGTATTTAATTCCTCAAAAAGAGGTTGGCCTGCTGCTCTCTGGAAAGGAAAATGTCCTGGTGCTGGGCCATTATCCTCCGGGAACAATATCCTACAAGATGAATACCGAGAGAAGAAAAGGAAGCGTAAAAGATTTTGGGTGGGTACTTTCGCACCCGGACAATACAGAAGTAAATCTGTCGAAGTTCGTGTATGACTACCGGGGGAGTCACTACAGTTCTATTGTAAACGGCTCTTTCAATGGAATGTTCACCCAGCATAAAACCGTTTTCCGAAAGGATACAAATGTCACTGAATTTGATTACGTTGCAGCGGTGGTTCTCCCGCACGCAAGGGATACCGCAGTTTCTGTTCCCGGCTCTGAGGTTATTTATAACAGGTCCTACATAACCGTCTATAAGATAAATTGACAGTGGAAACAATGGAAAAGGATTTTCAGGAAAAGTACCACCGCCTTGAAAAATCGCACTGGTGGTTCCGGGCCCGCCGCGACATGATACTCAGGCTTGCCAAGGAAAAGAAAAGGACAATATCCATACTGGATATGGGATGCAGCGGATGCCCTTTGCTGAGAACACTAAAAAAAGATGGTTTCAAGAACCTGCAGGGAATAGATTCCAGCCAGGAGGCAGTCAGGGCATGCAGGGAGCAGGGCTTTGATAATGTGTCCCGGATGTCTGCTGAAAATACAGAGTTTCCCAAAAATTCCTTTGATTTGCTGATAAGTTCAGACCTTCTGGAACATATTGAAGATGACTGTGCCGCACTCAGGGAATGGAACCGGATACTGAAGCCCGGCGGCATTATGATTGTCTTTGTGCCTGCTTTCCGGTTTCTCTGGAGCCGCCATGATGAGATAAACAGGCATTTCCGCAGGTACAGCAGAAAAGAGCTTATGGAAAAACTGGGGCATTCCGGGTTTTCTGTGGAAAGGGCATCCTACTGGAACTTCTGCCTTTTCCTTCCGGCGTTGTCCCTTAAATGTATCCAGCGTTTGTTTTCTAAAAAAGGTTCTGACCAGCTTTTCGGCCTTCCCCCTTTGCTAAATACTCTATTACTCTGGATGCTGAAAGCAGAGAATTTTTTCCTTGAGCACCTTGACCTGCCCTTTGGCGTCAGTGTCTTTGCGGTTGCAAGAAAAAGCACTTCTAATTAATTTTTTCCACCAAGATAAATGAAAGTGATGGCTTGAGCGAGATTTCAGTAATAATACCAATATACAACGAAGAGGGCATCCTGCTCAACAACGTATCCAGAGTGAAGGATGCGCTGGAGAACCTGGGAATGGATTATGAAATTATCCTGGCCGAGGACGGCAGCACAGATGAGAGCCCCTTTATTGTGAAGAGGCTGGTTTCCGAGAAGATGAGGATTATGTCCTCTGGAAAAAAGCTGGGAAGGGGGGCAACGCTCAACCGCGCCATCCGCTCTGCAAAAGGAAATATTGTAATATACATGGATGCCGACCTTGCCACTGACCTTAAGCATACCAAGGATTTGATAAAGGAAATCCGGAAAGGGGCAGACATATGCACCGGCTCCCGCTTTCTGCCCGGCTCAAAGGTGGGGGGAAGAAAGGCGCTCCGGGAATTCCTGAGCCGCGGCTACAACATGATGCTGCGCACCATGTTTGACACTTCGGTAAAAGACCACCAGTGCGGCTTCAAGGCATTCCGCAGGGCTGCAGTTCTCCCCCTTCTGGAAGAAATGGAAAACAACCACTGGTTCTGGGACAGCGAGCTTCTGATAAGGGCAAGGCTCAAGGGGCTTACCATAACTGAGATTCCGGTGGAGTGGAAGGACCGTAAAGAGAGCGGGGTCAGGCTACGCACCGACATCCTGGAAATGGGGGCGGCCGCCCTCTTCCTTCGTTTCAGAATTTAAATGAAACCATCTTAGTTTAATGTCAGGTGATGAAGATAGAAATTGCTGAATTCCTGGGCAAGAACCGGCACTCCAGCCTGATCTCAATCCTGCTCAGGGGCCTTGCCCTTTACTATCTTGTGCTCCTTTCCCTTACATTCGCCAATGCATATCTGCAGGGGGGCAATTTCATACTGGCACCAGACCATGTGTTCTTCCTTTTCTTTTCAATGGTCATCATTCTGGAGAAAGGAGGGGAGTTCCTGCTGAGCGTCTCCAAATACTTCATACTTTTCTTTTCCTTCTATGGCATGAGGGGGATGGCGGACAATCTCAACCCCTATGTGAATTTTACCCTGCCAATCAGGTTTGACGAAATCGTCTTCGGCCAGGCGTCGGTCACCGGCTTTCTCCAGCAGAACCTTGCATTCCTTGCCCCGCATGTGGACACCCTTGCAATACTTACATACTCCACCCATTTCTTCATTCCGTTCCTGTTCGGATTTCTGCTGTGGGTTTCCAGCCGCAAGTCCTACGAGCCTTATTTCATTTCCCTGGTGTTCACCATTTATCTGGGCCTGGTAACATTTCTCCTTGTTCCGGTTGCGCCGCCATGGATGGCTGCAGACAGGGGCCTGATAGAGCTCAGCCACCTTACCCTGGTGACCAGTGTGGAATACGGCTTCGCCGCCCTGCCCAGCATATATTTCTTTTTCAATGCAAATCCTGTGGCAGCATTCCCCTCACTGCACTTTGCCTTTCCCTTGCTGGCCGCATATTTCTCATACCGGGCATTCGGAAGAAAAGGCCTGCTGGCACTGATATACCCGGCGCTGATGGCGTTCTCCCTGGTTTATCTGGGTGAGCATTACGTGTTTGACCTGCTGGGGGGAGTGGCATACGCAGGGGCAGGCATTTTCTGCTCAGGGTATGTTACACGGGCCTACGAGCACAGCCTGCTTTCCAGAATATATGAACTGCTGTAATCATTGTCCGGTCAGTTTATCCAGGGCCTTGGACAAAAGAAAGAGGATGGGGAGGCAGAGCAGGGAAACCACCACTGCCAAAGGCCAGCCCAGGTGCAGGGGCGCCCCCCAGCCCGCAACCTCGGCATAGATGCCCAGGGGGATGAGCAGCACCGCAAACATCAGCACCCAGTACCTTATCGGCTTTCTTCCCAGGTATTCCAGACTTCCGGATTTAAAATTTTTCACAAGTGAAAACACGGCCAGGGAAAATACCACGGAGAGCGCCATAAAGGATGGGCTGGCGCTCATCTTGTGCGGAGGCACCACGAAGAGCAGAAGAACCGCTGCTATCAGCGCGGCCCCGAGAATCTTTTCCAGATGCTCCAGGTTCCTTCCGGCAATGGCACCGGCAAGCATCACCGGCAGGTAGAAGGCAGCAGCAGGATAGCCCCCAAGGTAATATTCAGTGAAATCGGGAAGCATTGCGAAATTCTGGAGGCCAAGGTAGAGCAGGACAGAGGCAACCGCAACTGCAGCCAGTGCCACTTCAGAAAAGCCGAGTAATATAATAGCAGGGAGAAACAGCACAGCATTCAGCATCACCTCGTCCATGTGCAGAAAGCCTCCTGCGGAAAACGGGGTAAGAAAAACAGATATCAGCACAAGCTTTCCGAATCTTTCCAGGGCATCCAGGGCATATTCCGATTTCTTCATTCTGCTTCTCTTCCTTGCAAAAAACACCATGGACATGCCGCTTGCAAACAGGAACATGGGCAGAACGAAATCCCCGATGTGAAGGGATTCCTCTGCATTGTGGACCAGGGCGTCCGGAAGGCTGTCGCTCAGCCTGAGCGTAAGGGTGAAGAAAACCATCAATACTATGCTGAGGCCCCGGAATGTGTCTATCGCCCTTATTCTCATGCAAACCGGTATGGTGGTTATTAATTATTAAGGGCAATTGTATATGCCATGAAGCTCAGGCTCTTCTACAATAAATCGGTGCATGAAAATGCTGCCTATTACTACGAGCTTGCAAAAGAGACAAAAAAGAAAATAGAGGGCCTGAAAAAGGCGATAAAGGAAACTGAAAAGGAGCTGAAGGGGGCCCCCGGGGGGGAAAGGGAAAGGCCCAGGGTTAAAAAAGAGAGAAAATGGTATGAGAAGTTCCATTATTTCTTTACCAGCGGAAACAGGCTGGCCATAGGGGGGAGGAGCGCCCAGCAGAACGACCGGGTGGTTGCAAAGCACATGGAGGACAGCGATTTGTTCTTCCATGCCGATATCCAGGGCGGCTCCGCGGTAATCCTGAAAGAAGGAAGGCATGCTACCCAGGAGGAAAAAGAAGAGGCAGCGCAGTTCGCGGCATGCTTTTCCAGGGCATGGGCAAACGCCAATGCCGCGGTTGACGTCTATGCAGTTGGAAAAAGCCAGCTCTCCAAGCACGCCACCGGCGGCTACATCCCCTCCGGCGCATTTGCGATTTCAGGTGAAAGGGAATGGTTCAGGAGCACACGGCTCAGGCTGAAAATTGGCCTCAAGGAAGAAAAGGTTTTAGTAACCCCTGCAGTTTCCCCGGTGTCCCTGGAAGACATGATGTTTCTTCTTCCCTCAAAAACAGGAAAGGAGAAGGGCTCCCTGGCAAAATCCCTTGCCAAACGCTATAAAGTGCATCCGGACGAGCTTCTGGAGGCGCTTCCCAATGGTAAAAGCAAGACAGTTGTGGGCTGACGGGAAGAGCCCGGCACAACCTTTATAAATTTTATATCAGTAGCCGATTACAACTAGAGAGAGGATAAACATTCTCTCCCAATGGTGATATAAAATGAATCCGAAATGGATATATGCATTGTTCGGAGTACTGCTTCTCGGCGGAGTGGCCTTTGCTATAAGCGGGGCTACAGTCACTGAGGTGGCAGAAAGAGGAAGATGGACTGGCGACGCAGCCGGAAGTGTGACCACCGAGGGTGGAAACATAACCGGGGTCAACGTCAGTGCAGACGTACTTACCGACAGGTGGGCATCATTCTACGGTAACGTTACCGGTTCTATAGTCCTTACGGACTCCGTGGGAACCAACAACGTTTACACATGGAGCTGGACGCCCGCCAGCGGCGGGGAGGTTTGCGTGGTAGCAAACGCTTCAGACTTCTTGTGGTCTGGCGCTAGCCCGGCAGTTGCAGCCAATGTTGACACTGTGTGGGGCTTCACCGGCGTGGCCGACAGCGCTGCAAATACCTTTACCACAACGAACTGCAGCCTGACCTTCGCACAGAAAAGCGTGGTCAACACCTCAAACGTAACGCTTGCAGGGGCGAGCACGTTCACGACCTGTGTGATTGACGACGGAAACACCTCGCTCAAGGAGGACTTCGCCTTCTGTACCGCAATTGACAACGCAGGTACAAACTGGAACGGCGAATCCGCAAACTATGAGCTGATGGTGCCTACCGACGACAGCTCACCGACCGCTACCGAGACGTATTACTTCTTTGCCGAACTGAACTGAAGTGGTACGCATTTTTTTCTTTCTTTTATTTTCATATTCGCATGCGGCAGCCTGCCGCGTATTTCAGCTGGAGGGAATAGGGAGGTTATAAGATGAGAAAAATCGCATTTATTGTTTTCATGCTTCTTTTGTCAACCGCGTTTGCGGAAGATTATGTCTGCATTAACTCAATGGACGGAAGGGACGTGCTTTCCGGCGTATTCTATGCCAATGTGAAAGACCTTCCGGTCAAGTTCATGCCTGTTCCCGGCGGCAACGCTGACATATTTGCCGCAAAGGTGGGCGGCAACCACGACATACTGCTCATTGAGGGCACCATGCCGGTGAGCAGCTTCGTGGAAAGCAATCTTGTAAATAGGAATAATACTGTAGAAGTATACACCTCCTCAGACGGAGGGGTTGCCAATCTTGAGCTTGCAAGGCGCTCCGGCGCAGACAGGTTCATTGTGGTGGACTCTGCATTCTCAGACGGTGCACTCTCCGTTCTTCCCTATGCGGCCATGACCGACTCGTATGTTATCATGGCAAACAAGAACAACATTGATGAAGTGAAGGACATTGTTGAGGACGCGGAGCAGCTGACAATCTACGGCCTTGTGAGCAGCGAAGTGGAAAGCGAGCTTGATGAATTCGACCCCGTGACAATCGGGAAAGGGGAGGACAAGTTCGAGGATAACGTTGACATTGTAGAAAAGACCATGACCGAGTTCAACAAGGACAACGTAATCATGGTTCAGGGCACATTCATAGAAGAGGCGATGGCCAATGGAAAGCAGCCTATATTAATGTCAGGCAAGCTGGTTCCCCAGGCCACCTATGATTTTGTTAAGTCCAAGGTAAGAAATGATGAGCTTACCCAGGTAATGCTTATCGGAAACGAGCTGGTAGTGCCGATTTACGACATGAGAGAAAAGATGGAGCAGGAGTTCAAGGACGAAGGCCTGAACAAGACCTTTGGCATTGTGGTCAAGTTTGCCCAGGTGGTCCCGTCCGCGGACACCGGTGTGCTGGTGCTTGACACCTTCCCGCTGCCCGCCTACCAGCCCGAGCTTGAAATCAAGGAGATTTTCTACAATGACCAGAACAACAAGGTCATGGTAAGCGTGGACAACGTCGGGGAAGGGCCCGCCTACTTCTCTGAGGAAGTCAGGGTAAAGGTTGACGGCGAGGATTATGAGATTCTTGGAACTGATGAGGTAAGTCTTATAGAGAGGGGAGAGCAGCTCGGCATGGAATACGACCTGGACCTTTCCGGTGTTTCAGAAGGAAATGTAACTGCCATGGTCCTGGTGAAATACGGAAGCTCCAAGAAATCGCTGGAGCAGTTCATTTCCCAGGAGGGTCCCCTGACCACGGTCAGCTATGTGGATACCTCCAATGTCAGCGTCCAGAGTGCAAGGTACAGCAGCGACCAGCAGGTTGTGAGGGTCACCATCAGGAACAACGGCGATGAGGCTGCCTATGTATTCAGCAAGCTGAATCTTGTTGTCGGGGGTTCAGAAGCAACAATCAGCGGTGCAGACGTAAGGGAGATTGATGCAGGCTCTCTTATAGTAGAGGAATTCCCGCTGGAGCTTACTGAGGAGGATGTGGAAGCAAACCAGAATGTAAGCGTTATGATTGACTATGGAGCCAGGGAAGGGTTTCTGCTTAAAAAGGCAGAATATATAGTACCGCTGGAGGCCGGGGGAGACAATATGCTGCTCTTTCTGATTATGGGGGCAGTGGCTCTGCTGGCCCTTCTTGCGGTTGCAGCGTATTTCCTGTTGGGGCGCAAGAAGCCCGGCAAAAAGAAGGCATCATAGCATGAAAATAAATTATTTTCTGCTTTTCTTTTTGTTTTCCGGCCTTGTTTTTGCACAGGCGGGCAGCTCGGGCACTGAAGGGGGCAACATAACAGACCTTGATGCCGAAGGGGAGGAGAACTCCACCTGGCACGGAGTGGCGGGCCAGACCCTGCCATCCGCTTTTGTTCCGCCCGTAACTGTGAATGCAACTCCAAACGCTGTAACCATCCTCACAGTCAACACCGGGATTTCCTCCTGCGATGACGGGGAATATACAATCCTGAACCTTCTTTTCTCCAACTCCTCCACTGCGATAACGTCCCTGGTGCGGGGAGACCTTCCCACCCTGGACAGCTTTATCGCAGTTGATGCCCAGGACGGGACCGACACATTCATTCTTTCACAAACCTTTGAAACCGCAGGCTACGGCACCATAAACGGAGTGCCTGCGACATATACCAATGCTCCCTCGCCCACCACCTTTCCACTTGGGTACCTTCAGGACCAGGACGGAAACCTGGTCTTTATAACTCCAGTGGTGGAGGACCAGGCCGGCTTCAACGGCACTTCCTTTGACTTCCAGCTGATGCTTCCCACCAACAACGGCACGCCGGTTATGTATTACCTGACCGTGGACCTGGAATGCGAAGAGGAAGAGGAGGAAGAAGAGGAGGAAGAAAAACCGCCCCAGGGCGGCGGGGGAACCGGAGAGCCCTATTACAATGAAACAAGGCCTCCCCCTGAAGAGATTCCCCCCGAAGTAGGGCCTCCTGCAGAAGAGCCCTGCGACATAATTCTTTACTGTGGCGAATGGGGGCCATGCATAGACGGTTACAGGAAGCAGAGGTGCTGGGATGTCAACAACTGCTCTGACATTGAAGTGTTCAGGATGGAGAGATGCATACCGGGCGAACTTCCCCCCGAGGAAGAGGTGGAGGAAGAGGAAATCCCGCTATTTGTTGTAACCCCCGAACTCCCGTGCCTCCCGCTTTTGCTGCTTGTTCTCCTGATTATCATAGTCTTTTATATATATTGGAGACGTAAAGGCAAAAGAGGAGAGCCGTCATGAAGCAGCCCGTGCCAATTTTGTTTCTTGGATTGCTGGCGATAACACAGCTGGTTGACATTCCCTACACCGAGGGGCTTGACGATGATTTCTCCAATATGATTCTTCAGATTGTAACCGATAATGATACCTATGCTGCAGATTACCGGATTACTGACATGGAAAAGGGCAAATGGGTGAAGGTGAATGTCACTGTCCCGGAAGTGTCCCATTCCCTTAACGTGTTTTCTGACACCCGGGAAAGAAACGGGTTCTCCTCTGATACTGACCCCTCTATACTCGAGATAAGCCATATGGAGGGGCTGGAGCCGGACTTTTCCAACATGGCCATACATTTCACCGGCCCGGAAGGCTCTTCCGAGATTTCCTATTCCATAGTTTCCCTGAACGAAGGCGAATGGGCGATTATAGGGCTGGAGAGGCCCCCTGCGGGTGATGAGAATATTGTGGTTCTTGCAAGGATTGCCCGGAACAACGGGGAAAATGAAACCGATGGTGAAGAGCCCGGAGGAATTCCAGAGGATGAAGCCCCTGACGAAAATATAACAGCACAGAATTTTACAACCCAGCAGAATGAACCCCTTACTGAAAATGTGAAGCTTGAGCTGCTTGACTCATCAGGAAAGAAGCTGAAGTCAAAAGTTTCCCGGGGGAAAGAGATAGTTATAGAGCCGGAAGGCATGCCGGTTAAGAAAATCGTATTCCATGACCTGAAGACCAGGGGAAATGCTTCCCTTGGACTGGATGATGTGGGTGAAGACCTGCCGGCTCCCCAGGGAAAGAACTGGTCTGAGGTATATGCCATTGACCCGGCTGCCCTGGACTTCACCGAAGCGACCATAACTGTGGTTGCCAAGGCCAACGCCCTTTACAAGTGCAGGAACTGGGATTTTGAGGCAGGGGAATGCGCGGACAACAACTGGGTTCTTCTTAGAAGAAACCTTGTACCCGGAAAGGAATACAAGATAAAGATTACACCGGACGACCCCGGCTTCGGCGAAATCAATGTCACTGCAGCAGAGCATCTGGATGTGGACCGGAATTTCATTGAGGATGTTTATGTGGAGGTCAGGGAAAAGGACGGCATTCTGACTGCTGCAATCCCCCATGAGCATTATGTGCGTGCATACTTCTCACAGAATTTGACATCGTCCCAGGGCATAACTGTGGTGGCCCGCGGAAGCCATGGCGGCAAAACATTCATCAGGGCATTCCTTCCCGGCACCTCCACTGTCATCGGGGAAAGCGAGCCGCTGGGAAGCGGGGTGTGGGAGTACTACATCCCCCTGGAAGGGCTTGAGGATGATACCAGTGACGTATTTGACCTGAGGACCATATCGGTTGATTCCGACCCTGAGCGTTTCATAGAGTATGACTTCATTTATGACCCGGTGCTTACCAACTGCACAGAGATTAACCAGTCCGGCCTTTACACCCTGAATGAAGACATTGGCGGCGCCCCTATTGACTCTTCGGAGACCGGCCTTCTCTATTCATGCATAAAGATTTCTGCTTCAAATGTCACCTTTGACTGCAACGGCTACTATATTGCGAACAATGGCACTGACAGTGCAGCAGGCATCCTGGTCAACGGCTCAGGCTCTGTTGATTATACTAATGTAACCATCAAGAACTGCCCCGGAATATCCGGCTATGACACAGGGGTTTACCTTTACAACACCGCCCAGGACAGGATACAGAACGTCACGGTGCTGGAAAACACCCAGACCGACGGCTATGGCATTTCTCTCTATGACACTTCTTCCAGCAACATTACCAACTGCACTGCACACAGCAACAATGCAGGCGTTTTCCTGTTCCGCTCCGGCGGCACTCTGGAAGATGTGATTTTCTATAACCACAGCGGCCAGGACCTTGCTGCCAACAACGCACTTGGCAGCAGTGCCAGGACGTTCCGGCTGTACAGGGGCCTCTTCAGGGGCCCCGGCAACAATGCCACCAGCAGGTACACCAACCTCAGCATCAACGACTCTGTGGCTGTGGGCGAGGCCCACCAGATTGGCTGGACTGCAAAC
>WJIU01000014.1 GCA_014730115.1 Microcaldota archaeon | reverse complement strand
TTCCGGCTTCCAGTCTGGTGCTGAGCTTTTGAGCGGGGAGACCGAAGTGTTCCAGGGCCAGCTTTCCGGAGACCCTGTTCCTGAAAACACAATCGGCAGGTTTTCTGCCAATGTCACCTACCGGGTATGCGCTCCTGAGCTTGGCCCGGACTGCGGGGACTCCCATATCATATCCGGAAGGGTAGTGGGCAGGGTCGTACCAGAATAAATGGTGGAAAAAATGAAGATTGTCTGGCTGCATGTGGGAATTTCGTCTTTGCTAATGGTATTCGTGTTTGTTCTGTTTGCATTTATCTTTCCGGTTTTGAGGATTGAAGAGTGCAATTCTGACTGTATCAGGGAGAATTATCCGGAGGGATGCGAGTGCACTCTCCAGGGGTATGACGAGCCGTTTGAGCATTATACCCCACTCCGCCTGCTGGCCGCACTCCTGGGTGGCTCTTACTATTACTTCAAAAACCGGCCGGAGCTCAAGGAATTTGCCGTTTCCTCAATGGCAATCCTGCTGATTTTCGGAATGTTCTACCTGGCTTTCATGCTCACCGTCCCGGAATGGTTCGGAATCATACCACAGTGACCGAGAACTCTCCTTCAACGGTTTCAATTTTCTTTATTTTGCTTATTCTTCCCAGCCCGTCAACCAGTTCCGGGTCCATCTTCGCAGGAAGGGACAGCCGGACCTTCTCAAGTTCCGCACCCTGGGACATCTTGTTGTTGGACTTGTACTGCCTCAGCTGCCCCACGATTTCCTTGAGCACCTCCACCTTTTTCACTTCTTCTTTGTAGAACTCGCCTGGAGCTGGCCAGCGGCTCTCCACCCTGCCGAATAAACTCTCCTGAATCTCGCTGCTGATGTGCGGCGTAACCGGAGCAAGGAGGCTCAGGGAATCCTTCAGGACCCTCTGCAGGGTGTGGAGCGCCGCATCCTTGGAAGGCATTTCCCCGTATACCCTGTGCTTTACATACTCCAGGTAATGGTCGCAGAAGTCATGCCAGAAAAATGAGTGGATTTTGCCCATTGCCTGATGATATTCATAATCCTCCATGTGCCCGGTGACAGCTTCAACTGTTTCACTGAGCCTGCCAAGTATCCATTTGTCCACCATGGAAAGCTCATCCGGCTCTTTTTCAGGTTTTCCCAGGTTTTCCACAAACCTTGCTGAATTCCAGACCTTGGTGAGGAAGCTCTTGGAATATTTAATGTCTTCATAGCTGAAAGGCCGGTCTTTTGCCATTGCACCGCTCATGGCGGCCCATTGCCTTATTGCATCCGTAGGATAGTCTCTGAGAAGCTCGGCAGGGGAAATGATGTTTCCCAGGCTTTTGCTCATCTTCTTGCCGTCCGGAGCAAGGACGTTTCCGTTGAGCAGAATCGTCCTGAACGGCGGCATCTTGGTAAGCGCCACCCCGCTCCGGAATATCGTGTAAAATGCCCAGGTCCGCACTATTTCCACACCCTGGGGGCGGAGTGACACCGGGTAGAATTTTTCCATTCTTTTTTCATCCGGCCAGCCGGAAATGACCAGGGGGGTGATGCTGGAATCCACCCAGCAGTCGCAGGTGCTTTTTTCAGGCGTCATCCCACTGCCGCATTCCGGACATTTCCTGGGCCTGGCCCTTTCCGGATAAAACGGCAGCTCTTCCTCTTCCGCAGCCACGGTTTTGCCGCATTCGCATAAATAAAACGGCAAGGGGGTTCCGAAAATCCTCTGCCTGGAAATCACCCAGTTCCATTCCGCGCCCTCAACCCAGTCAATAAGGTACGAAATGCCGAATGAGGGCACCCACCGGATTTTTTCGGCGAGGGCCTTGATGTGCCTTGCAGTGGATTTTATGTCTGCAAACCACTGCATGGAGGCTATAAGCTCAACCGGGCCATTGCAGCGGTCGTGCACCTTTACCATCTGCTTGAGGGGCTCCTGCTTCAGTATGCTGCCCCCCTCCCTGAGCTTTTCAATAATTTTCTTTTTTGCTTCCTCCACCTTTAAGCCGTTAAGGCCTCCGGAATTTATCATTCTGCCGGCCGGGTCTATTGCCTCGTAGATTGGCAGGCCGTAGCGGTGCATCCACATGACATCCATCTTGTCCCCGAAGGTGCACACCATGACCAGCCCGCTTCCGAAGCCCATGTCCACTTCCTTGTCAGGAAACACAGGAACCTCCTTTCCCAGGGGGGTGCGGACCTTTTTTCCTTCCAGGTGCTTGTAGCGCCCATCCTCGGGATTGAAAAGCACCGCCTCACAGGCATGGAGCAGCTCCGGCCGGGTGGTTGCAATAACCAAATCTTCGCCTTTGGGGCCGGTGAACTTCAAATGGTTGAGGGTGCCGTTCTTTTCCACTTCATCAAGCTCGGCCTTTGCAACTGCGGAGCGACACTTCGGGCACCAGTAGACCGGATACTTGTCCCGGTATACCAACTTATCGCCGTACATCTTGATTAGGGAAAGCTGGACTTTTCTGTGGTATTCCGGGTCCATGGTCCGGTACTCGTAGCGCCAGTCAGGGCTGAATCCCATCTCTGCCATCTGCTGCTTCATCCTGGCAATCATTTCTTTTGTCCATTCCACGCATTTCTGCCTGAATTCTCCGGGAGGAAGCCTTCCGTGTTTCTTTTCAACTCTTACTTCAGTTGGAAAGCCCTGGGTGTCCCAGCCCTGGGGATAGTATACATTGAATCCCCTCATCCTCTTGTAGCGGGCGGCAAAATCAAAGTAGCTGTAAGAAAGCACATGCCCCATGTGAAACTCCCCGCTTGTGAAGGGCGGGGGCGTGTCTATGGAATAGACAGGCCTGACGGTGTCGCTCTCATCAAAATTGTGGCTGCCTTCCTCCTTCCAGGCTTTCTGCCATTTCTCTTCAATGCTTCTGTCATATCGTTTCTGGAGCATAAGGCATCAGGACAAATTCATTCTTGATAAATTAAAAAAAGTTATTATGCTCCACGCCTGGAGGGAACCACTCTTTCAGGGCGGTGCTGGTGCAGGTCCCTGGAGGCTGCCATTTCTGTTTCCAGGATTTTTCTGACTGTATCGTCAACCTCGCTTCCATGGCGCCTCAGCAAGTCTATGGCTTCCCCCGCATTGCCTCTCCCTACCAGGTTTTCCAGCTGTTTTTCCGCACGTTTTTTGGACTCCTCATCCTGGGCCTGTCTCCAGTTGTTAAGCAGGTCTTCAATGCGCCCACGAATATCCCTTTGGATTCCCATTGCAGCTCCCCTGGCCGGTGGGAGCTGGTCTTCATCGACAGGCTCTTCAGCCAGGCCCCACTCCTGCTCCAGGCTGAATATGGCGCTGGCCGGAAACCCTGCCTCTGCTGCCGCCCTGAGCATGTCTGCCCTCTGCTCCGGGGAAAGGTTCTCTCCTATGTTGCTTAGCGACTCCCTGCTGAGGGAACTTACAGAATGCTCCTCACTGAGCCTCCCCATTTCCCTGACGGTATCGCTGACGTCGGAAAGGCCCCTACTGACTGATGCATCCCTCAGCCTCCGGTCTTCTATTGAAAAGGCTTCCTGGCTTCTTCTTTCCTGTGTCGTCCTGAGCTTTTCAAGATAAATAAACCTCACAAAACCATATCTTACCCTGTCGAGCAGGCCCGGCTGCTCATGAGCACTTGAGTATTCTTCCATCCTGCGGTTGAAGGCGTTTTCATCCCCCATCCTAACTGCTTCCAGGAGCTCTCTTCTCTCTGTATTTTGTAAAGGTTCGGTTGCAGTCAAAAGTTCTGTGGACTCAAGCGCGTTTTCTACAGCTCTGCTCTGCTCTCCAACTGTGTCAACCTCAACTCTTGGGGTCACTTCTGGTCCATGTCCAATCTGGGCAACCATTCCCGGTGGTGCTTCTTCTCCATTGGTCATGGAGATAATTAGTAAAGGAAAATATAAAGCATTATCTGCTTGCCACCCTCATCGTGGTTATATTGTCAGGCTCTGCAATGACTGCCGAAGAGCCCACAACTCTGGAGCCCCAGTATGTAACAGTGAATGCAAGGTACTGCCCTTCGCCAAGGCTTGTGGTCACTCTTCCCTGGTCATCGACTGGAAGGATGTATGCATTTGTGTATGGCACATCCTCCCCCCCGCTTCTGAATGTGCCGCTGTTCGTGATTATCTTTACCCTTTCCAGCGGCCCGCCTGTCATCTCTTCAACCATTCCTGCAAACCGGTCTATGTCCATTCCTCTGGCCCCTCTGTCGCGCCCTTCCAAATCAGGGTTTGTTTCCCGCTCTGCAGGGAACCTCACAGTGACCCTGTTCCGGTGCTCCCCTTCAGGGCGCAGGCTGACTATGATTCTGAAGCCCGGGACGTCTACTCCCCTCCAATAATAATCATATGTCTCGTCAGGAAAGTGTTCGTCCACCCTGCCGATTTCATTCATCTCCTGCTCCATCTCACGAAGTGTCCTGTCCAGCCTTCCGAAGGGAACTTCCTGGCCCAGAACCCTGGTAGTCTGGTTTGCCTGGGCAACAGCAGGCACAACAAGCGGGGCCGTACCCAGGGCAAGCCCCAAAGCAAGGGCTCCAGTGGCTGCAGCCCGTTTGAAACGATTGAGCATTCCTTTTTTTCTGGCAGGCTTGTCTTTAAGGTCTGCGGGATTCGCTGACATTTCCTGGTTTTTTAACCTCCTCATTCCTACCACCCCATAGTATATTATGCCTGAACCTAATTATAAATCTATCTATTATCCAAAAAATTGTGAAAATTCACAGAAATTAGCAGGATTTTCTAATTTCTCTGAACTTTTTATAAACTATACTTTTTTGGTGACTGTGGACTTCATGCCATCCTTTGCCGCTATTGTTTTAACTCCGGTCTTTTTCTGGATTTTTTCCGCCTGTGCCGAGGCGCCTTTCCTCAGCATCTTCATGCCCATGTGGGTTATTATGCAGGCTCCCGGCTTTGCGGCCTTCAGGATTTCAATAACATCCTTAACCTCCAGGTGGCCGTGATAGCGGTCTGCTTCCGGTTTGATGCAGTTTACCACCAGGCAGTCGCATCCCCCGAAGTCTTTTCCAAGCCGTTTAAGGTATTCAGTGTCTGATATATGGCCAAGCACCATGCCGTCCAGGTACAGCTTGAATCCAAAAGTGGTGGGCTCGTCATGCTTCAAGCCAATAATCTCAATTTCAAAAGAGCCCTTTTTTGTTTCAAACCTTTTTCGCTCTCCCGGCTCCGCAGCATACACCTCACGCGCCTTGGACTGGTGCCAGGCCCGTATCCCCCTGTCGCCGTCCTTGTCCCCCTCCAGGGTCATTTTGCTGCCTATCAGCACCCCGTACTTCTTGAGTGCATAGTTGCTCATCCCCTCAACCAGCACCTCAGCATCGCTTACATGGTCAACATGGTTGTGGGTAACTATTATGGCGTCCAGGTGCAGGGGGTTCTGCTTGTGCCGGACCGAGGCTACAAGTGCACCGGGGCCGGGGTCCACATGTATGTTGGCCGAGGGCGAGTTTATCCTGAAGCCTCCGGTTCCGCGGACCTGCTTTATGAGGTTGATTCGCCCCCCTCCGGTGCCAAGAAACACAATCTCCATGGTACAAATTCAAAGGAAAAGCGTATTAACTCTTACCTAAAAGCGGCGTTATCAAAGAGCAGAATTTACAAATCCCGTGGGAGCAGGGCTCCCCGCATTCCCTGCATTCATCTATTGTGGCATCCCCGGAATAGCTGCGGTGAAGCATTTCCTCCATCTCGAGAAAGCTGTTAAGGATTTTGAATTTTGTCCCCGGATGCTCATTCTCCATGCTCTCCAGCATGCCCCTGACCCTGCGGCGGTAGGCGAACTGCTGGTATGGGCAGGACTTTTCCAGAACAACGATTCCCTTCAGCTTTGCATATGCAACAATCTCATTTTCAGGAGAGCGCATCAGAGGCCGCATCCTGGGAACAAGCATTGAATGATCTACCAGCGGCCTTCCCAGCCTTGCAAGGCGCTGAGGTTCATTCCTCATGATGTTCATCAGTATGGTCTGGGCAGTGTCATCCAGGTTGTGGCCCACTGCAAGCCTGTCTGCCCCAAGCCTCCTGGCCTGCCGGTTTATGATATACCTGCGGATTATCCCGCAATAGCTGCAGGGAGTATTAACGGAACTTTTTTCCATGATTGCATCCAGTGAGCTTCCAATTTCATCCTGAAAAGAAACCATATGATGCTCAATGCCCAGCCTTTCGCATTCTCTTTTTGCATTTTCAACGCCTGCGCTTCTGTATCTTCCTATGCCTTCGTCCACCGTGAGTGCGGCAAGCTCCATGGGAAGGTCCTGCTGAAGCAGTTTCAGGGAATAGAGCAGCACTGAGCTGTCCTTCCCCCCTGACAGGGATACAACAACCTTTTCCCCCTTCTTTGCCATTGCCCTTTCCCGGAATGTTTTTTTCACCCGCCTTTCAAACATCCTGGAAAAATGCAGGTCGCAGAGATGCCTTTTTGCATAGGGCAGGAATATCACAGCATCCCTGCCGCACGAACATTGTTTGTCTATTTTGCCCACCACACATCTTTTATTGCGCAAATTAAATAAGTTTGAGCCGGAAAACTTACTGTATAAATCTCAAAAGAAAGGATGATTTTATGAGAATAAAGGCATTATGGGCAAGGGAAATTCTTGACTCAAGGGGGAATCCCACAGTAGAAGTAGACGTGATGACTGAAACTTCATTTGCAAGCTCTGCGGCACCGAGCGGGGCATCAACCGGCAGGCACGAAGCCATTGAGCTGCGCGATGGCGGAAACCGGTATCTGGGCAAAGGAGTAACGAAGGCAGTCAACAACGTCAGGAAAGTCATTGCCCCGGCCCTTCTTGGAATGGACGTAAGCGACCAGGATGCCATAGACCGCAAGCTCCGGGAGCTGGACGGGACCAAGGACAAAAGCAACCTGGGCGCCAATGCCATGGTTGCCACCTCCATGGCTGTTCTCAAGGCTGCATCTGCCGCAGACAACAAGATGCTCCATGAATACCTGGGGGGCACTACCCTTCCCAAGGCCATGTTCAACATCATCAACGGCGGAATGCATGCCGGCAATGACCTTGCAATCCAGGAATTCATGATAATCCCTGAGTCGGATTCCTTTTCCGAGCGCCTCCGCATGGCCAGCGAAATCTACCATGTCCTGGGAAAGCAGCTGGAAAAGAAATACGGAAACGCCGCCACCAGTGTAGGCGATGAGGGGGGTTATGTTCCTCCGATGCTCAACACCAGACAGGCCTGCGATGCAATAGTAAAGGCAATAGAGGAAACCGGCTACCGCTGCACTCTTGCCCTTGATGCTGCCGCATCGTCCTTCTATGATTCCAATACGAGGTCCTATCATATAGACGACAAAGAGCTTTCCGAGCATGAGCTTGTTGATTACTTTGTACAGCTGGTAATGTCCTACCCCATCACCAGCATCGAGGACCCTTTCCATGAGGAAAGCTTCGGGGCATTTGCCACCCTGAGGGAGAACCTTCCCGAAGTCCAGATAGTGGGGGATGACCTGGTGGTTACCAATGTGGCCAGGCTGAGAGAGGCCATTGCGGAAAAGTCAATCGATGCCCTCCTGCTCAAGGTGAATCAGGTCGGTACGGTTTCAGAGGCGCTGGACGCCGCAAAATTCTGCAAGGACCATGACAAGAAAATCGTGGTCAGCCACCGCTCCGGGGAAACCGAGGACCCGTTCATAGCAGATTTCTGCGTGGGAATAAACGCGGGGCAGATTAAGACCGGGGCTCCGGCACGGGGCGAAAGGACTGCGAAGTACAACCAGCTGCTTCGCATAGAAGAAAGGATGGAAATGCAAGCCTGATTGCAAGGCTTAAAAATGTACCTTAAATAACATTATACGAAAGTGACCTATCATGGCAGGCCGAAAATCAAATCCCACAGATGCCAAAACATACTATCAGATGGGGAATGAATACTACGAGAAGGGGGATTACGACAAGGCGATAGAGAACTACAACATGGCAATTCTTCTGAATCCGGTGTTCTCGGAAGCCTACTTCAACCGGGCCCTTTCCTACTATCAGCTGAAGAACTTTGACAAGTCAATCTCCGACTACACCAAATCAATGGAGCTCGACCCCCAGAACCCGATAATATACAACAACCGGGGCGATGCCTTCTACCGCAAGCAGGATTTCCAGAGTGCGGTAAAGGATTATGACAAGGCCATAAGCCTGAATCCCAACTATCTGAAGGCATACTACAACCGCGGCCTTTCCTATGCCTCAATTGAGGAGTATGAGAAGGCGGTGGAGGATTTCAGCAAGGTGCTCAAGCTCAAGCCTGATTTTGCCGAGGCCTACCATCTCAGGGGCCTTGCCTATGAGTATGCAGGCTCGCTTTCCAATGCCGTCAATGATTACGAAAAGGCACTGGAACTGAACCCTGAGCTTGCCGAAGCCAAGACCCACCTGGAGAGCGCCAAGGCCAAGAAGGACCAGGAGGGCAAGGGAGGGGGAAAGGAAGGCGCCGCCGCGGACATCCAGATGCTCACCAAGCCGGACATGAACTTTGAGGATGTTGCCGGAATGGACAAGATGAAGGAGGAAATCCGTGAGGCAGTTGTCTATCCGATGACCAACCCTGAGCTTGCCCGGAAGTACGGCAAGCTGGGAGGCGGCGGCATCCTGATGTACGGCCCTCCGGGCTGCGGCAAAACATTCATTGTAAAGGCAGCGGCAGGGGAATGCGGGGCAGGCTTCATCAACGCCAAGCTGTCCGACCTGCTGGACATGTATGTGGGCAATACCGAGAAAAACATCCACAAAGTGTTTGAGCTTGCAAGAAAGAACATCCCGTGCATCCTGTTCTTTGATGAAGTTGACGCTATCGGCGGCAGAAGGGATATGGGCGAGGGTGCCCAGTACATGAAGATGGCAGTCAATCAGATGCTTTATGAAATGGACGGTGTGGAGGCGAACAACCAGAACGTGCTTATAATCGCAGCCACCAACGCTCCCTGGGACGTGGACCCGGCCCTGAGAAGGTCCGGACGTTTCAGCAAGACAATATACATCTCTGAGCCTGATTACGGCTCAAGGGTTGCAATTATCAAAATGCATGCAAAGAAAAGGCCGCTAACAAAATTCATTCCGTTTACACTTCTCGGACTTGCAACAATGGGATATGCCTCCGCAGACCACAAGGCAATAGTGGACAATGCGGCCACAATCCCGTGGAAGGAGGCCTTCCTGTCCATAGAGAAAAGGATGCAGAGCCTTATCAAGAGCGGAATGTCCAAGGAGGAAGCTGAGGAAATTGCCAAGAAACAGGTCAGGCAGAGGTCAATCAGTCTTGGGGATTTTGTAAAAGCACTTTCCAAGAAGCGCTCATCCCTTCCACCATGGTACGAGCAGGCAAACAAGCAGATAGGAAAGCAGGAGGAGATTACAATAATCGACGGAAAAGAGCATAAGAAGGTTACCGAGAGCAAGATGGGGGCCGGAGAGAGGGATGCATTCCGGGACCTGCTTAATGCGATAAAGAGCAGGAACCAGTGGTACACCAAGCTCTATCTCGGAATTATCAAGAATGTTACCCTGTCCATCCTCCGCGCAATCGTGTTTGTAACCGAGCGGGGGAGGGTAGTCTAGTTTTTAAGTATTATTTTTGTATTCCTTCCATGTCGCTGGTCATCAAGAACGGCACCGCTTTTGTAAACAGCCATTTCGAGAAAAAAGACATAAAGATAGAAGGCGGCGCCATAACCCAGGTGGGCAACGGCCTTGACGCAGAAAGAAAGATTTACGCAGACCACATGCTTGTACTTCCCGGGCTGATAGACCCCCACGTCCATCTCCGGGAGCCGGGGGACACCCAAAAAGAGGATTTCAGGACAGGCACAATGGCGGCTATATCAGGGGGGTTTACCACGGTCATGGACATGCCCAACAATTCCCTGCCTACGGTTACCAAGGAAAGGCTGGAGGAGAAAAGGCGCCTTGCTGAAGAAAAAGCGCTCTGCGACGTCCTTTTCCATTTCGGGGGCACAGACAGCAATTTCCAGGAAGTGAAAAAAGCAGACCCGGTTTCCATGAAGCTTTACCTTGGAAAAACCACTGGTGAGCTGATGCTGGACAATCCGTCTTCCCTGGAGAGGCACTTTCAGGAATTTCCCGCAGAGAGGCCCGTGGTTGTGCATGCTGCCGGGGATTCTCCGGACCCTGAAAAGAACCTGGAGCAGACCTACGAAAGAACTGAAGGGGTTGTTTCACTGGCCATCCAGAAAAGACGCAGGGTTCATATTGCCCATGCGACAACTGAAAAGGAGGTTCTTCTCAAAACAAGATGCCCCAAATGCACGGTGGAGGTTACCCCCCATCACCTGTTTCTTTCCAGCAGGGACACAGAAAAGCTGGGCATGTTCTCAAAGGTATACCCCCCTCTCAGGCCTGAGCAGAAAAGAATCTATCTGTGGAAGGCCCTGGAGAGGGTGGAATGCATAGCAACGGACCATGCCCCCCACACAGTGGAAGACAAGGAAAACGGGGCAGCAGGCTTTCCCGGCCTGGAAACCAGCCTTTCCCTGATGCTCACTGCGTGCAGCCGGGGGCTGCTGGACAAGATATGGGTCGCCCAGCGGATGACCGAGGGCGTTGCCAGGGCATTCAACATCAAAAACAAGGGAAAACTGGAAAAAGGATATGCCGGCGACGTTACCATAGTGGATTTGAAAAAGGAATGGGAGGTGGACGGCTCCCGGCTTTATACCAAATGCAAATGGTCGCCGTTCGAAGGAAAAAAGCTGAAGGGCAAGGCCCACACTGTAATAAAAGACGGTAAGGTTGTGTTCTCAGACTTTTCCTTTGACTGAAAAGCCTATACCTTCTTGATTTCCAGCTTGGCCTGTCCGTTTTCATATTTTGAGGTTATCTTTATCCTCATCCATCCGCCTGCAGATGTGGAATCAGCAAGCTGTCCGGCGCTGGTAATTGGGTATTTCACGACCTCGACAATCTCGCTGGGCCCCTGCGGTGTTTCCATGCGTAAAACAACCTCCCCTCCCCGCGCACTGCCGGTAGTCAGCAGCTCCACAGTATTGGGCGGAAGAAACACATCGGTTGTTACTGAAGTGTTGGTGCCCAGGCTCCCGACCGAGTTTGCCAGCGACGCAATCCTTGAGACAGAGAGCTCTGCCTGGTATGATGCAATCTGCTGGTTGGCCTCGTTTGCCTTGAAATAAACAAGCACAAGCAATGGGATAAAAATAAGCAGCACCAATGCCACTATTACCAAAAGCTCAGTACTTACCTGTCCGTTCATCTTCTATCCCTCCTTCTGTAATCAGTGCCGCTTACACCGCCGTAGCGCCGTGCGCGCGGCTTAATCCTGCGCATCTCCTTTTTCTTGTTCAGGACTGTGTCAAGCTCAACTGCAAGCTCGTCCACAGTCTCCTTCAGGGTTGCCCTTTCTCCTTTCAGGGAGATGTGGCCCTCATCCGTTAGGAAAATGACATTTACCCGGACTGCCTTCTTGTCCTCCTTTACATGCACCTTGGGGTCCCTGATATTGAAGCTCCGGCGGTACTTGTCCAGGACATGGCCGATTTTATCTTCGATTCTTCCATAGAACCTTATGTTTTCTTCGCCCAGGCCGGATATCTGGAGCGTAATCTTTTCGTCAAGTATCCTGTGGAGGTACTTGAAAAGGTCCAGAGCTGAAAGTACTCCCGCCGGTTTGTCTTCGGAGGTGATTATTACCCTGGACACCTCTTTGTCAATCATTTTTTTTGCCGCCTGGGTAAGGGTTGAGCTGCTTGGAAGCAGGGTTACGTCCGGCCTGAGGAAGCCGGATATCCTCATTTCATCAAAATCAATCGGCTCGGAGAGGTGCACGTCCTTTCTTCCGCCGGCCAGGTTGTGCCGGTCCTTCCATTCCCCGATGTCGAAATCAGAGACAACTCCTACCGGCTTTCCCTTTCTTGTTACAATGAGCCTCCTGGCATTCCTGATTTTCAGTGTCTTCTTAAGGCCGCCTATCTTTTTTTCCTCATCAATAGTATAGACAGGCTTGCTCATGATGTCCCGGACACTGCCTTTTGGTACCATGTTTTCCTTCAGCAGGTCCTTGAGAAGCTCCACCCTGGTGGTCACCGCCACTGCATTGTGGTTTTCATCCACTACGGGAAGTGCCTTGAAATGGCCCTGCAGAAAGTATCCAATCCGCTCGGGGATGTTTGCGGTTCCTACAATGACCGGCGGCCGGACCACTGCCTTTTCGCTCCGGGTTTCATGCGGCTTTTTGAAGCCGTCGCCTACGCTGCGGTGGTCTATAATACCATAATATTTTCCCTTTTTGGTAATTATAACCGCCGGATTCTCATCGAGATTTGTCAAAACCTTTGAAAGAGGCTCTGAGCCGTCCAGGATTACAGTTTTTTTGACTTCCATGCTATTCAACCCGCCTTTTGCCATCTGGTATTATCAGCATAAGGCTCAAAGTATATAAAATAAATAGGTATAAAAATAATTATGGCAGACCAGATGTTCCAGTCCTTCACGACACTTGAGACCGTGGTTTCCAAACCAACATGGAAAGACATACTGCTGGAGCTGATGTCCTCCAGCAGCTTTGACCCCTGGAACATAGACATCATGGATATCTCGGATGCCTTTATCAGGAAAGTAAGGGAAATGGAGGAAATGAACTTTATTGTCCAGGCCAACGTTATACTGGCTGCTTCCATACTTCTTAAATACAAGAGCAACTATCTCCGGTTTCTGAGCAACCAGCAGTCGGAGATACCTGACTTCATTCCCGAGGAGGAGGCCCCCCCGGTTTCCGCCGACGAGCTCCCGGAGCTGACCCTTGCCTCCAGGATACCGCCCAAAAGGCAGGTTACCCTGGATGAGCTTATCAGTGAGGTGGAAAAGGCGATAAGGTATGAGTCAGCGGAAAGGACGACTGTTCCCAGGGGCTCTATTGTGGAAACCGTGGACCTGGAGCTGCCTGAGCAGAACATAGAAAACGATATGGAAAGCCTGCTGATGGAGGTCAGGAGCCAGAGCGACAGCGAGGGCTGGTCTCTGTTTTCCGGGTTGACCGACGGCCAGGACCTTCAGAAAACCGTATACACCCTGCTCTGCCTTCTTCACCTTGTACAGATGGATAAGATTGACATAAGGCAGGACAGGATGTTTGGGGAGATTTTTATTTATAATAAAAATTAAGAAATAGCTGTGCCGGAGCGCTTTGGCTTGGGCTTTGATTTGACTATTTTTACGTTTGTCGGTGTCAGGATTATCATGTCGTTGCTTAGCAGTGCAATATCCCCGTTGGTTTTGTTGGAGTGCATCTTAAGCTTGGAAAGGATTTCCTTCAGTCTCTTCGGCTGTTTTGACAGAGGAACCACATTGAGAATGATTATATTTTTTGAAGCAAGCTCATTCATTGCAAGTTCTCCGTCACCCTCGTTTCTAAGGTCCACCCGCTTTACATAGAAATCCGCAGGAGGGCTTACAACGTCTCCTTCAGACTGCATGAGTTCTTCCAGGTCCGGCACTTCGGTTTGCTCACTTTTTTCTCCTAAAATCTTGTCAAAAAGTCCCATCAAATCACCATTGCATGAAGATATTTTATCGTCACAATTTCTTGATACATTCCGTTTTTAAATCTGTGCGGGTTTAATTCCCCGCCTACTTTTTAAATATTTAGTTGTTTTAGATTCCTGGTCAAATTTTCAAAAAAGGTGAACCAATGGCTATCGATGTAATTACTTTGCCTTTAGGGGCTGGCATACTTGCTTTGCTGTATGCTGCCTATCTGGCCTTCAGGGTGATGCGCGAGCCTGCCGGAGACTCCAAGATGCAGGACATAGCAAAAGCGATTCAGGAAGGGGCCAATGCCTTCCTATTCAGGCAGTACAAGACTCTTGCCCCCATTGTGGTAGTGCTGTTCGTGGTTATTGCCTATGTGGTGAACTTCAACACTGCGGTGGCCTTTCTGGTCGGGGTGCTTTCTTCTGCGCTTGCCGGCTATGTGGGCATGCAGATTTCAGTAAGAGGCAATGTAAGAGTTGCGGAGGCTGCCAAAAAAGGCCTGAAGCCTGCGCTCGGAGTTGCTTTCAAGGGCGGGGCAGTTACCGGCATGGCACTGGCCGGCCTTGGAATAATCGGTGTTGCTGTGCTTTACGTTTATTACAGCGGGATTTATGCTGAAACCTCCCAGGTCCTGGCTCCTCTGGTGGGCTATGGGTTCGGCGCATCGCTTATTTCCCTGTTTGCCCGTGTCGGGGGAGGAATCTACACCAAGGCGGCTGATGTTGGCGCCGACCTGGTCGGGAAGATAGAGGCAGGGATACCTGAGGATGACCCCCGGAACCCGGCAGTCATAGCCGACAACGTGGGAGACAACGTGGGAGACTGTGCAGGTATGGCGGCAGACGTGTTCGAGTCTTTCGTGGTGACGGTAATTGCAGCTATGCTTCTGGGACTGACCATGAGCAGCCTTGCATTTGTGGAGATTCCGCTGGCAGTTGCAGCAATAGGAGTAATTTCGGGAATCATCGGCTCGCTGTTTGTGAATGTCGGGCCGGTGAAGAAGATAATGTCGGCATTCTACCGGGCCATGATGGTAAGCGCCTTAATCATGCTGGCCGGGTGCTATGTCTATTTCACTGCACTTCCGGAGCTGGCAATACCTGCGACTTCGCTGCTGACTTCAGTGATTGTGGGCGTAGTAATAACCCTGCTGCTGTTCATGATATCCGAATATTACACTTCCACCGACCATTCCCTGGTCAAGGAAGTTGCAAAGGCAGCAAAGACCGGCTCGGCTACAAACCTGATTTCCGGGCTAGCGATTGGCATGGAGTCAACCGTTCTTCCGGTGCTTATTATTATCGTTGCCATAATAATCTCATTCAAGGCTGCCGGCCTTTACGGTGTCGGCCTGGCTGCAGCAGCGATGCTTTCCCTCAGCGGGATTGTGATTGCGATTGACAGCTATGGGCCAATAACCGACAATGCCGGCGGGATTGCAGAGATGTCCGGGCTTTCAGCCAAGGTCAGAAAGGCGACTGATGCGCTGGACGCAGTGGGCAATACCACCAAGGCCACCACCAAAGGATATGCAATCGGCGGTGCCGCACTTGGCGCACTGGCCCTGTTCGTGGCATACTCGGAAGAAACCAGGCTGCTTTCCATCAACCTGCTGGACACCCCGGTTGTGGTGGGCCTGTTCGTGGGCGCACTTCTTCCGTTTGTGTTCTCCAGCCTTCTGATGCTGGCAGTGGGAAGGGCTGCATTTGAGATTGTGGAGGAAGTGAGAAGGCAGTTCAAGGAAATCAAGGGCCTTATGAAAGGCAAGGCCAGGGCTGATTATGCAAGATGCGTGGACATTTCAACTGCCACTGCCCTTAGGGAGCTGGCCCTGCCCGGAGCCCTTGCGGTTCTGGTGCCCCTTGCAGTAGGGCTTTTGTTCGGCCCTGAGGCGCTGGGGGGGCTTCTGGCCGGAGTAATAGCCAGCGGCCTTATGCTTGCCCTGACCATGACCACAGCCGGGGCAGTCTGGGACAATGCCAAAAAATACATTGAGGAAGGCAACTTCGGCGGAAAGGGCAGCGATGCCCACAAGGCCGCAGTAGTGGGCGATACCGTGGGCGACCCGCTCAAGGATACTGCCGGACCGGCACTTAACGCCCTGATTAAGGTTGTAAACACAATCTCGCTGGTGTTTGCGGCAGTGATAGTTTCCCATAGCCTTGGCATTATCTAGTTTTATGTTTTTCCTTTTCCAATTCCTGTTATGTGCTATGCCATTCCCGGCAAAGTGGTTTCTGTTGATTCCGGAAAAGCCACTGTGGAGTATTTTGGGGAGCTCAAGCAGGCCCTGGTGATTGACGCGGACGTGCAGCCGGGGGAATATGTTTACGCACAGGGGGGAGTAGTAGTTGGCAAGGCACCGGAAGAGGATGCCCTTCCTGTTCTTGAAAAATGGAAAAAGCATTTCTTTGAGCTCAAGCATATTGATGCCGGCCTTTCCCGGCCCGGCTCCGGATTTGGCGCCCTTTCTCCGGTAATTGAAAAAGCCCGGAAAACCGGCACCCTGGCTGTCAATGAAATGGCCGCAGTGCTGGAAGCGGAAGAGAATCTTGAGATGCTTTATTCCGAAGCCAACAGCATTCGCAAAGAAATGCTTGGAAATGCGTGCTGTGTCCACGGGATTGTTGAATTCTCAAGCTATTGCCAAAACAACTGCCTTTACTGCGGCCTGCGGAGAAACAACAGGGGCCTCCGGCGCTACCGGATGTCGGAGGAGCAGATAATGGATACGGTTGATTATGCGGTGGAGCAGCTGGGGTTCAAGGCCCTGGTCCTGCAGTCAGGGGAAGACGATTTTTATACAGATGACATGCTGGCGGGGATTGCCAGCAAAATCCACCGCAGGCACGGCATCCTGATTTTCATGAGCGTCGGTGAAAGGAGCAGGGAATGCTACCGCAGGCTTTACGATGCAGGGGCCTACGGCGCCCTGCTCAGGTTTGAGACATCAGACGAGACTATTTACCATAAGATGAGGCCCGGGAAAAAGCTGAAGGACCGGGTTGACCTGATTAAATATCTCAAGGATGCCGGCTTTGTGGTTGCAACCGGCTTTCTGGTCGGCCTTCCGGGGCAGACCAGCCGGCACATCGTGAAAGACATCCTTCTTACAAAATCGCTGAAGCCTGACATGTATTCCTTCGGGCCGCTTGTTCCCCATCCTGCCACCCCCCTTGCTTCAGCAGGAAAGCCCGGAATTAACGATGTCCTTAAGACAATTGCACTGAGCAGGCTTGTGGACCACGAATCAAAAATACTTGTGACTACCGCTTTGGAGACCCTGGCTCCGGAGGCGGCAAGGTCCGGCCTTCTTGCAGGCGGAAATTCCCTTATGATAAACACCACCCCACCCGGGTTCAGGGAATCCTATGACCTTTATCCCGGAAAGGCGAAAGATGAGGCCCTGGGGCAAACAGTCAAAAATACCCTGGACTTATTATGCTCTTTGGGGAGGGCACCAACTGACCTGGGGGTTTAATCATGATAGATGAAAAGAAAATTCAGAATTTGGTTGATTCCACACCTTCACCGGATGAACGGCTTCTTGATAAGATTCTTGCAAAGGCAGCCCGTAAGAAAGGGCTTTCCCTGGAGGAGAGCGCTGCACTCCTTAATATGCATGATGAGAAGCAGCTCCGGAAGCTGTTTGATGCTGCCTGGAAAGTGAAAAATGAGATATATGGTAACCGGCTGGTGCTCTTTGCCCCGCTTTATCTTTCCGATTATTGTGTAAACGACTGCAAATACTGCGGCTTCCACTGCAGCAACAGGGGGCTGAAAAGAATCCGGCTTACCATGGAGCAGATTGCAGAGCAGACCAGGCTCATAATCGGAATGGGCCACAAGAGAATCCTGGTGGAGGCGGGGGAGCATCCTGATAATGACATTGACTACATATGTGATTCCATCCGGACAATCTACAGAACAAAGGCCGGAAACGGGGAGATAAGAAGGGTAAATGTAAACATCGCCGCGACCACCGGGGAGGACTACCGGAAGCTGAAGGAGATTGGCATAGGAACCTATCAGCTGTTCCAGGAAACCTATCACCGGGAAACCTATGAAAAACTGCACCACGGGCCAAAGGCTGATTACCAAAGGCAGATTACTGCACATGAGAGGGCATTTCGGGCCGGCATAGATGATTACGGCATAGGCGTGCTTTTCGGATTGTATGATTACAGGTTTGAGGCGCTTTCCCTTTTGTCCCACGCCAGGTACATGGATGAAACACACGGAGTTGGGCCGCATACCATCTCAGTGCCCAGGTTCAGGCCAGCCCCCTCTGTGGACTACCGGCCCGAGCACCCTGTTTCTGACCAGGATTTTCTGAAGCTCATAGCGGCCATCCGGCTCTCGGTGCCTTACACCGGCATGATTCTGTCCACCAGGGAGCCCCCGGAAATAAGGGAAAAGGCGTTTGCCATGGGCATTTCCCAGACGTCTGCAGCATCCAAGACATCCCCCGGCGGCTATTCCACAAGGCAGAACCGGCAGTTTGAGCTTTCCGACCACCGCTCTGTTGACGAAGTCCTGCAGGGCATGTGCAGGCAGCAGATGCTCCCCAGCTTCTGCACTGCGTGCTACCGGAGCAAGAGGACCGGTGAAACCTTCATGAAGCTGGCCAAGGAAGGCAACATCCATTTTCTCTGCCATCCCAACGCCATACTCACATTCAAGGAGTTCCTGCTTGATTATGCCAGCCCTGAGATGAAAGAGCTTGGGGAGAAAACCATCCGGACAGAGCTGGAAAGGATTGAGGATGAAGACAGGAGAAATGAAACAAAGAAAAGGCTGAAGCGTATAGAAAAAGGGGAAAGGGACCTGTTTTTCTGAGATGCTATCTTCTTTCACCATAGGCTTCCATGAATTTTTTGTACTCCTGCAGGAGCCGGGAGGTGATTGAAGGCCTCCTTCTCTTTATTATTTTGATTAATGTTTCAGTGGTTACAGGGGCTGGCTTGCCCGCGAGCTTTGCCCTTAGTGCCATCATCTTGGCGCTCTGGCACACCGATGCGATATCCGCACCGCTGAATCCAGGGGTAATCCTGGCCACCTCGTCCAGGTCCACTCCCTCTGCAAACTTGCCCAGATGGATTCTGAATATCTCTTTTCTCCCCTGCTCATCAGGCGGGGGGATGTAGAATATTTTGTCGAAACGCCCCGGTCTCATTATGGCTGCATCCATAAGGCGGGGCTTGTTGGTGGCTGCAATCACTACAACCCCCTTCTGGCTTTTCATACCGTCCATTTCAGTAAGGAACTGGCCGATTATTTCGGCAGAGCCTCCGCTGCCCCTCCCCGGTGCGAAGGTCTCTATCTCATCCACGAATATGATGCCGGGGGTGTTTTCCCTTGCCCGGTTGAAGGTTTCTTTTATTACTGTTACTGCCTGGGTGTACCCCTTCTTCATGGCCTCTGCTGCGCTGAGGGCCTGGAAGGATGCATTGAGCTCGTTGGCGGCAGCCCGGACTATCAGTGTCTTGCCGGTACCGGGAGGCCCGAACAGCAGGATTCCCTTGCTGGGCCGGACGTTGAACTGCTTCATCTCTTCCTCGTGCAGAAGCGGCATTTCAATGGCTTCAAGGATGGCCTGCTTGACGTCCTCCAGCCCTGCAACATCCTCCCATTTTACCATTCCCTCCTTCTTCTCCTTGAGCTCTTTCTTCTTTTCTATGCCGCCAACCCGGCGCTCAAAGTCAAGCCTGAACTGCTCATAGGAATCAATCTGGGCCAGGGATGTGCTGGGCTTCACCGATGAAATCGTTCTCATGAAATGCTCATTGCTGATGGGCACCACCTTGCCCTTGACCGCGGCTTCCTTGGCAGCCAGCCTCTTTGCCTCCACAACCACGTTTTTCAGGTCAGCACCAGAGAACCGGCCGGTTTTCTTTACAATGTAGTCCCAGTCAATGTCATCAGCAAGCGGGAGGCCCTGGGAGTGAACTCTCAGTATTTCCCTTCTTGCCTCAGATTCTGGGAGATGCATGTAAATAATCTTGTCCAGCCTGCCGGGCCTGAGGATTGCCGGGTCCAGCTCGTTGGGGAGGTTGGTTGCCCCGATTACCATGACTGTGCTCCTGCCCTTTCCCTTGCTTGCCCCGTCAATCTGCTGAAGGAGCTCGCTCAGTACCCTGGGGCCGACCTGGTCCAGTCCGCCGGCGGTTCTTTTCTTGGCAATCCCGTCAATCTCATCAAAGAAAAGCACGGTGGGGGCGTTCTTTCTTGCATTGTCAAAGACTTCAGCCACATTCTTTTCCGATTCGCCATACCATTGTGATAAAATCTGGGAACATTTAACTTCAATGAAGTTGTATTTCAGCTCTTTGGCAAGAGCCCTCATGAGCATTGTCTTGCCGGTACCGGGAGGCCCGAAAAGAAGAATGCCTGCAGGAGGCTTGATGCCGTAGGTGTATGCTATCTCCTTTTTCTCCAGCGGAAGCATAATCGCATTTCTGAGCTCCTCTTTTATGTCCTGATACCCCCCGACATCCCCAAGCCCCTTTTCAGGCCCGGTGAGGGACACGTCCGCCATTCCGAACTTGCCGTAAGACTTCATCTTTTCTTTTCTGGTTATTTCCGATTCCCTGCTTATGCTCACCCCAAAGCTTTCTAGGAGCCCCAAAAGGACTATTGAGAATATTATTCCTCCGGCAAACTCGAATCTGAAGGGGGTGCCGTAGACTGCTGAAATAATGAAATAAACCGGAAGAAGGATGAGCAGCGCCAGGGATGCCATAAGCTGGGGCCTCTGATTGATGCGGGGCGGAAGGAAGCCCAACAGATAGAGGGCCACCCCCCATCCAAGCAGCTGCAGTATCAGGGAGTCGCTGAGCAGAAGCTCGGTGACATTTTCCATGACCAGCCCGAGGGAGCTGCCAATCTTCTGGATGTTCTCCAGGCTCACGAAGTTTCCGAATGCAGTGCCAAGGGCCTTTCCAAAGCCGGCCATTCCGACTGATGATTTGGTAATCAGCAGCTCGGGCTTGCCCGGCTCATAAAGCTCCATTTTTACCGGAAGATAGGCGGTGTTCTCCACCAGCCAGATTGAAGATAAGAGCAGTATCAGAAATACTGAAGGGACCGATATTACGACGCTTTTCTTGGAACCGAAGTAAAGCGCGCCAATTGCCATTCCTGCCAGGGAGACCCAGCCGACCAGGGGGAAGCCTGAAAATGCAAACGGCGCAAGGATAAGGACTTCCAGAACCGATATTATTTTCCAGTTTTCAAAAGCCTCGAAAAAGAATGCAACCATTATCAGCAGGTAAAACCACCCGAAAACAGGGGTCTGGTAGATTATTGCAGGAAAGGCGAGAATTGCGCCGATTATTATGCCTATGCCCGGCTTTTGGTATGCAACGCCTCCGCAGAGGCCGGCCATGAGGAAGATTAGGAATACAGGGTAGAAAGGCACTGCGGACAGCAGGAAAAGTGCCCCAAGGAAAACAAGAACCGCACCCCACAGGCCCCGGTTTTTCTGCAGGCTAATCAATGTTACTGCCACCTTCTGGCCTGCGAGTGATTGCTGCTGCATGCTATGGATTTCCTCTTAATTCTTTTTAAGCTATTCTCATGTCCGGCTCGATTTTCCGCCAGTCTCCGTTCATAAACTGCCACAACTGTTTCACGGTGGAGTCGTAGACCAGATTGTTTTTTGATGCTACTTCCTTGGGCCGGTCAATTTCAATAAGGGGGAATCTTCTCATCCAGTCGATTTCCCCCCTGAAGGGATTTCTTTCTATGACATAAATCCTGTTTCTCTCTTTCTTTACTTTCTCGCACCAGTCAATTACCTTTTCTATTTCCTCTTTGGCTGCCATGCTGGAAAAAGGAAGCCTCCGCTTAAATAATTATTTATCTCTTGACAATCTGGACTATGTCTCCTTCCTGCAGAACATGGTCGATGCCTATCCGCTGCCCGGGATATTTGGCGCCTTTACCCCACACCAGTGCATAGCGGAAGTTCTTTTTCAGGTCCCGGTGGAGCTTTTCACATACGTCTCCCACAGTGGTGCCCCGCCGCACCACCAGGGCCTCTTCCAAATCTGCCTTTTCTCCTTTCCTTTTGGTATAGATGTGCATGAGGTTGAGCTTTTCGTAGATTGCCCTTCTCAGTTTTTCTACCCCTCTGCCTTTTTCGGCTGAAATCTTTATGTAGCCTTCCGGAAGCCTGTTTTGGGGCACAAGGTCGCATTTGGTGAGCACATAGATTCCAGGCACATAGGCACGGTTCCCCTCCAGCACATCAATGAACTGGTCGATGGTTATGTCTTCGTGGAGCACAACGTTGGCATTGAAAATCCGGTATTCGCTCATGGCTGCCTTGATTTCATTTTCGCTGATTTTTGTAATTTTCCTGGTGCTGTGCACAGTCACCCCCCCTTTGGAAAGCTTGGAGATTGATACATTTGGGGGGTCCTGGTTGACCCTTATCCCGAAGCCGTGCAGCTCGCTTTCAATAATCTCTTTCTGCCGGGGGTTGCTTGCTTCTACAAGCATGAGCAGCAGGTCGGCGCTTCTTGCAACTGAAATGATTTCCCTGCCCCTTCCTTTCCCGTCCTTTGCCCCTTCAATAATCCCCGGAAGGTCCAGGACCTGTATCTTGGCGTCCTTGTACCTCATTATTCCGGGAATGCATTTCAAAGTTGTGAAAGCGTAGTGTGCAATCTCGGATTTTGCGTCGGTTACTGCATTGAGGAGAGTCGACTTCCCCACGCTTGGAAGCCCTATCATGACCACAGTAGCATCGCCGGATTTCCTGGTTTCAAAGCCTCCGCCTCCGCCGGTTTTTTTTGGGGCGGTAAGCTGCCTTCTGAGCTTGGCCAGCTTTGCCTTGAGCACCCCCAGATGGTACTCCGTGGCCTTGTTGACCTGCGTACGGGCAATTTCCTCTTCTATTTCCTTAATCCTCTCCTGGACCCCCATTTTCTCTACTCTTTTACTTTTGTTTCATTGTCAGGTTAGTTTTTCAAATATTCCCTGTTGGCTTATGCTCTGCAGCTTATATCCATGGTGAAATATACTCCCATAGCCTCGAAAAGCTGAACAAAACAGCCATTCGGATTTCAGGACCTTGTTCCTACCAGCCTGTTACTGGCAATGCCAGTTATCCCATATATCTGACTGAAGGTGAATACCCTGCTTCTGCTAGTTCATATGGTGAAAATGGCGAGCCTGCTTTGTATGCTCAGCAAAGCGTTCTCGTTGGCAACGATGGCCAGCAGGTGGACCTCGCCCTTAGACCCAATGAAAACACCGAAGTACCTGCTCTTGCTGCGTTGATGGCTGTTCCTGCTCTTTCCCGGCTCTGCCTGAACTCCGGATTCAGTTCCAAATCCACCCAGCCGGTACAAAAAGCTGCAGAGTTTGAATTGGGTGCTGATGCAAAACACGTTCTTGAGGCACTGGATAGCTTTGACAGAAGAGCGTCACAAAAAGAACTGAAACAGCTTTTAAAATTTTCAGATGCCAAGCTCAGCCTAATTCTTACAGAGCTGAACAGTCTGGACATATAAAAAATTCCGCAGGGGAAGAGCTAATATTGTGAAGAAGCCGGGCTAATCAAGCTTTTTCAGGCCTTTCCACCATGAATTGGAATCTTGTTTTTCAGCCTGCTCTACCAGCTTTTTTGCGCTTTCGGTACTGACCCTTTCCTTGATGTTTCTTATCCAGTTGGCTGTACCTGCATGTCCGGTATCAAGGTATTCTTTTGCCTGGAATGCACATTCCACATAGTCAGCATCCTTCAGTACCTGCCTTTCCTCTTGTGAAAGCTCCAGCACTTGCAGCACTGATTCTTTAATGCCGGCGGGGAGCTCCTCTGCCTGCTCTTTCTCTACCCTGAGTTCCAGTTCTTTGCCTGCTTCGATATAACGATGAGTTATCTTGTTAAGGTCAAGCAGTCTTGTCTCGTGCATGTCATGGAAAACCGCGGCAGTGCAGATTTTCCTTGCGTGGTCCTCGTCAAAGCCTTCCATCCTTGCAATGATGAATGCTACAATGGCAGTGCGGAAGCTGTGGTCTGCGGCACTTTCGGGATGCTTTATTTTTTCGGCCCACCATCCGCTTCTTGCCACTCTTTTCAGCATGCCTGCCTCAAATATGTACCTAGCTATCTCTTCCATTTTTTCAACCTCTCTACCAGTTCATCCCCGCCTTTGGCAATAATGACAAATCCATGCCCCCTTATCATGAAAACCTTTTCTGATTCTGCAATTCTTCCTGCAGCTTCAGCCAGCTCCACGCTCCCATAGGGGAAGGGCCCTATCGCAGGACCTTCAAACCTCTCCAGCATTGCATCATCATGGAAATGGAGTATAAGATTTGCATAAGGGTCGGTTCCGTATATGCTGTAGTGCAGCATGGATTCCGAGGACGGCACCGCCCCCGCTGCCACCACCTCTATTCCTGTCTCCAGCACAAGGGAAACATCCTCCCCCGCCAGTTCAGTCATCCTTGCTCCGGCCCGTTTAATCAGAAAGCCGTTGGGAACCCTCATGCTCATGTTGCCCTGGTTTCCTTTTGGCTCAAGAAAATCCCCCAGCTTTCTGTCCAGCTCCAGAAATTCCTTTGTTTCTATCTCAGGCAGCTCTTTAGCAACTCTCCTGACGCTGAATCTGGGTCCCTGGTACTCTCCCATAACTCATCAATGCTCCTGAATATTCCGTTTTCGCATACAAACCCGGCGATGTTTTCTGCCGGCGTAATATCAAATGCAGGATTTTCTGCACTACTCCCCTGGGGGTAAACCCGTTTTCCCCGGATTTCCAGAACCTCTTTCTGGCTTCTTTCCTCCACTTCTATTTCATCCCCTGCTTTTATATCTGCGTCAAATGAAGGCAGGGGGGCGAGCACATAAAACGGGATGCTGTTTTCCCTGGCAAGGACAGAAAGCGTGTAGGTGCCAATCTTGTTGGCGGCGTCTCCATTGGCGGCTATGCGGTCGGCGCCTACCATGACCAGGTCAATCTCATTCTTTTTCATTAGGTATCCGGCTGCACTGTCGCATACCACCTGGTGCGGCACCCCGTGCTTAAGCAGCTCCCAGCTGGTCAGGGCTCCCTGGAGCCGGGGCCTGGTCTCGTCAACATAAACGGATACCCCCTTCCCCTGTCCGTGGGCCATTTTGATTGCGCCGAGCGCGGTTCCATGCTCATTAGCTGCAAGAAAGCCGGTGTTGCAGTGGGTGAGTATCCTCTGCCCCTTTCCGACAAGAGATGACCCGTGCTCGCTCACAAGCCTGCATCTTTTGCTGTTCATGCCTTCCCATTTGGCGGCTGCCTGGGGCAATGCCATCCCGTTCCGGCATGCACCCAGCATGAAATCCACTGCGTGGGAAAGTTCCACTGCAGTGGGCCTTGCCGATTTCAGGCATTCCGCATCTTTCCCGGGATTTTCAGACAGGGCAAGGGCGTATGCGGCGGCCACTCCTATTGCCGGCGCTCCCCGGACCTTCATCCGCTTGATTGCATCAATAATCTCCCCCGCATTCCTTAGTTCAATCCATTCCTCCCGGTGGGGGAGCAGCGACTGGTCAATCATCCTTATTGACTGGCCGGTGAATTCAATTGCCCTCATAAAATGGTAGTTCCCTGAAAGATTTTATTAAATCTCCAGCTCATTAGTCTTCATGGTTTCCCAGGCCAAGGCTGAACTCAGAAGAAGGGTCCTCTCTGAACGAGAATCCCTGACTACAGAACAGCGGCAGAGGCTGAGCAGAGAAATTTGGAAAAGGCTTTCTTCCAGGCCCAGATTCAAGGAAGCAAAAATTGTGGCATTCTATCTTCACAAGGGAAGCGAGGCCGATACCGACAAAATGATTGAGGAAACCCTGAAACTTGGGAAAGAGGTGCTTGTTCCTGCCACCAACCAGCGCATTGAATTCTTCAAATTTACTTCATTTCACGACCTTGAAAAAGGAAAATACGGGATTCCGGAGCCTTCCAAAAAAATTCCTCCCCCAGGCCCTCCCCGGGTGGTCATAATACCCGGCATCGCCTTTGGCTTATGCATGCACCGGATTGGCTATGGAAAAGGATATTATGATGACTATCTTTCCACTTCTTCCGCTTACCGGATAGGCATCTGCTATGATTTCCAGCTGGTGGAAAAGCTCCCAACCCATAAAAAAGACCAGAGGATGGATGAGATTGTCACCGACCAAAGAATAATAATTTAGTATGCTATAATGTGGTGAGGTGAGCAGTTATGACCGACTTTAGGAGAAATATAAAATGTTCCAATTGCGGCACGGAAGCATATGTGCAGCTGAACAGCGGCCTGGAGCTGAAAGAGCTTGTTTTTGCCGGAATATGCAGCAACTGCGGGAATACAATACAGGTAAATTACAACATCGTTGAAAAACAGGTTGAAAGCAGAAAAGAGGGGGAGCCAAGGGAAGGTCCGGCCGTGAATCTTGACGATTCAATATTTTCAGAGGAAATTCCCAGCGACACCCTCAAGGACATCATGGGAGACTGAACTCTGCAACCGATTCAATTACGTAATCAGGGACAATGTTCCTGATGTCTTTCTTTTTGCTCACGCCGCTCATCACCAGCACTGATTTTGCCCCGCATTCTTTGGCAAAAAGTATGTCGGTTTCAATGCGGTCCCCGACCACCAGGATTTCTTTGTTTTCAAGCCTGTGGTCCTGTTTGATTATTTCAAGCCCGAAGCAGTTGGGCTTTCCGACCACATGCGCCTCTCTGCCGGAGGCAGTTTCCACAGAGGCAACAATTGAGCCTGCCCCCGGCATGAAGCCCCTTTCAGTGGGGAATGTGCTGTCCTTGTTGCTGGCAAGCAGGATGGCTCCCTTTCCAAGCTCTTCATGAGCCCGTGCAAGTTTTTCATAAGTGAACTGCCTATCCAGCCCTACCGCGACAATGCCTGCATCCCTTTCAACATGCCTGATTCCGACCTCAGCTAATTCTTCGGCCATTCCCCTTTCCCCGACCACGAAAACTGTTTTATCCGGATAGTGCTCACGGATATACCTGGCCAGAAAATAGGCGCTGCAGTAAACCTCTTCCTTCCCGGCCTTTATTCCCATGGAGCAGAGCTTTTCAGCAACATCCTTCCTGCTCCTGGTGGCCGCATTGGTGAGAAAAAGAACCCTGGCTCCATTTTCCCGAAGTTTCTTCAGGGCATCCGGTGCTCCTCTTATTGCCTGGCTGCCGCGGTAAAGTGTTCCGTCCAGGTCAAAAACAACAGCCTTTATCATGCTTTTAATAAGCTTGGAGCCCTTATAACCTTATGCGGGTTGCAGTGCTTTTTTCCGGAGGAAAAGACAGTGTTTTTGCAGCCTTCTGGGCAATGGCCCAGGGGTTTGAGCCTGTCCTGCTTACCGTCCGGCCCCCGGAATACTCCATGATGTTCCACCACCCGAATATCCATATGACTGAAAGGCAGGCCGGTGCAATGGGGCTGGAAATCCACACTGTCAAAGTGACCGAGCAGGACTGGAAAGAGAAAGTGAGAAACAGAATCAGCGAAATTGGTTCAGAGGGGATAGTTACCGGGGCAGTTGAAAGCGAATACCAGCGCAGAAGAGTCGATGCCATCGGCGAAGAGCTGGGAATACCCACATACGCCCCTCTGTGGCACAAGGGCAAGGAAGCCATGGCAGAGATGCTTGAGTATTTTGAAATCTATGTTTCTGCAGTGTCCGCGGAAGGCCTGGGGCCTGAATTCCTTGGGGAGCCGCTGAAGAAGCTTCTTGATTCCAGCAAACCGGCAATACACCTTTTCCTGGAAGGGGGTGAAGGGGAGACATTCGTGGCCAATGCTCCTTTCTTCAAGAAAAGGATTGAGATAAAGAAATGGAAAAAACAATGGGACGGAATAAGGGGCACCGCAGAAGTAGTTTCATCTTGATGCGTAAGCACACTGGTAGGATTCGGTCAGCCATCCGCCGAAGCATTCTTCCGGGGATGATTCCGGCACGCATTTTGTTCCCTGGATGCACCATTTGCAGCCGGTGCCGCTGAGGCAGTCCGAGCATGTGGTTATGTCGGAGCAGCTCTCTCCCTCTTCAACAACGCTGCATCCCTGCACAGTAACTGTCCACTTTCCTTCCGGACAGGAACTCACCCCTGGCCCGGATTCATCGCCGAGCAGGCAGGAATTGCTGCTCTTGCACCAGCCGCAGCCGGTTTTTGCAAGGCAGGATTCGCAGTCCGGAGTCATGGTCGCACAGTCAGTCTGGGTGGTTTCTGCAGTGTTGTTTTCCTCGGGCTCAGGCGGGACATATTCCCCCTCTTCTGTCTGCTCTTCAGGCTGTTCATCCTCGGTTATTGGCAGTTCAGGGGAAGAGTCGTCTTCAGGTATGGTATAAGTATAATTCAGGTCCTGGTAGGTTTCCGGGGTCATGCAGCACCCGTAAAGAACGAGCATGCCGGCAAGCAGAAGAAAAGTCCTCATGATTTCACCTTAGATGGAAAGATTCATTTCCTTGCCCCTGTAATCCATCCAGACTCCTTTCTTTTCAATTATTTTCCCTATTGTGTCGGCCTCTATGCCGTGCTTTTTCGCTATGTTTATCAAAGTACCGGCACGGTCTTCCGGAAGCACGACAACCATGCCAATCCCCATGTTGAATGTCCGGTACATTTCTTTTACGCTTTTTACCCTTTCCTGGATTGCCTTGAATATCGGCTTGGGGGCGGGAAGGTTGTCCAGACGGTAGCCCACATCCTTGTTGAGCCGGGTCAGCTTGGAAAACGCCCCGCCGGTGATGTGGGCGATGCCGTGGACGTCGCAGGCGTCTATTGTTTCCAGAAGGGGGTTTGCATATATTCTGGTGGGCACAAGCATTTCCTCTCCCCATTCCCCGGAATCCAGGGCATTCCTGGCCAGGGTGTATCCATTGGAATGGAGGCCGGAGCTCTCCAGGCCCACCATTACGTCGCCTTTGGCTATTTCGTTGCCAAGTATCATCTTTTTTATCCTGCCCACGGCTGTGAAAGTCAAATCAAAAGGCTTTTCACCCCCCTTTACTATGTCAGGAATAATGGCTGTTTCGCCCCCCACTATGGCACAGCTGCTTTCCTCTGCGCCCTTTACCAGGCCTTCCATAATCTGGCCTACCAAAACGTCATCCTCCTCAGCCAGTGCTATGTAGTCCACACCAACCAGGGGCTCTGCCCCTACGCACAGGATGTCGTTTACAGACATGGCCACCGCGTCAATGCCGACGGTATTGTATCTGCCTACAGACTGGGCCACGAGCAGCTTTGTGCCCACTCCGTCAGTATGGATTACCAGGTTCTCGTCGCCGCATTTGAATATTCCGCCGTAATGGCCGTAAACCGGGACCGGCTCCCCGTAGCCCTTCCGGAAAGAAAATGTGGATTTTATGTTGTTCCATATGGAGCGCTGGATTTTTTTGACGTGTCCTACGTCTACCTGATACTTCATGGATGTATTCTGACCGCCGATGTTTAAATAGTTAGTTGATTGGGCTGTTTCACCCCCGTGGCGGAGTTCCAGAAAAGGGAGATAACACTTTATTAAATATGTGTGCTCAATCACTTCTGAGAATATGAAATTCATAGGTGCCTTTTTCCAGTTTGCCAGGCGGGTTATTGAAGCCGCAAAGAAAGGTGGGCTGGGTTCTGCAGATTTAAAGAAACTGGACAACCTCCTTACCCGGACCGGCAAGAGGAATACTATACTGTCAAAAGGCATTCTCTCTGCACTGAGTGCAGGGGGGGCAAGCGATGAGGACGTCCAGAGATTCGGCGAGCTTCTTCAGAATGCCGAAACCAGAATAGCGGAGGATGAAGAGCCCTTTACCCTGGCAGAGCGGGAGGAGCTTGCGGAAATCTTCCGGAGGGCCTATATCTCGGCAAAGGTTGCAAGGTGGTTCTCGGCCCAGCTTGATGAGCTGCTGGCAGAGGAAATCAATGAGTTCATCTCCGGCGCCCGCAGGGTGGAAATCGGAGTGCCGAGGAAAAAGACGGTAAAATTCGAGAAGGAAAAGGAAAAAAAGAAAAAGAAACTGAAAACCTGAATCGTCCTGTGTTGCAGGAGGGTTGTAAATGAAGATTAAACTAACCCCTGAACTTGCATATCTCGTTGGCCTCTGGAGAAAGGCCAGGACTTCGGAGGGAGTTGGAGTCCAAGGAAACGAGCAGCTGCTGGAAACCTTCTCCACCGAAGCAATTGAAAAGGAACTCACCACAACAGACAAGCTTCTGACCGAAGAGGACAAGGCCTATTTCTACCATTCAGCCTACCGGAAATTTTTCCAGTGTGTGGAAAAGGAGCAGCTGGAAAGATTCAAGTATCTTAACGAATATGCGGCCAACTACCTGGCCGGTCTTTTTGATGCGGTAGGCCACGTTGATGAGAAGGGAATCGTGTCCCTGGGAGACATGAGCAAGCAGGACCAGGTGATGCTTCTCCGCCTGGGATTCGGCTCAAGAAGGAGAGGGAAAAGGCTGGTAATTGAGAGGCCCCTGGTTTTCCTGGCATTCATCAGAAACTATGTAAAAGTTAAGAAGGGGCACAGGGTTTTCGATTATATAAAACAAAAGTAATCCTGCCGGCAATAACTTTTTAACATATATCAGCCAGTATTGTCCGAGAGGTGTAGTAATAATGCGCATCCTTACGATACATGCTGATTACATAGAGGTTATACCGACAAAGAAGGCAATCAAGGAAGCAGAGAAAATTGAATCAGAAGAGCCCAGGCGGTTTGAGGAGGTTCTTGTGGTGTTCTCAGCCGTGGAGCAGGGCGACGAAGATGTGGAAACCGCATCAGACCGTCTGGTCGGGGAGAGCTCCACCATTGCCGAGCAGGTAAAAACCAGGAATATCCTTCTTTATCCCCTGGTGCATCTCACCTCCAAACCGTCTTCCCCCCAGGTGGCAAAGAAGGTTATTGAAAAAAGCGAGGAAAAGCTCAGGGAAAGGGGGTTTAGTGCGGACCATTCCCCATTTGGCTGGTACAAGGGCTATACCCTGAAATGCAAGGGCCATCCTCTTGCCGAGCTTTCCAGGGAGTTCCACGGGCCCGGCTCTGTTGACGTCAAGCCAAGCGAGGTGGAGGAAGTCTCCAAAAGCCTGCGCAAGGAGAACGAGCTTAAGAGCCGTTTCTATATAATGGGCCTGGACGGCAAGCTTCATGATGTGGACAGGTTTGACTACAAAGGCCGTGAAAACCTCAGGAAATTCGCCACCTATGAAACAGAGAAGGTCAGGGCGTACGAGGAAGAGCCTCCCCATATCAGGCTGATGAAGGAGCAGGGCATGATTGATTACGAGCCGGGCTCGGACCCCGGAAATTTCAGGATACTGCCCAAGGGCCGCCTGGTGAAAAAGATACTTGACAGGATGATTACTGACTGGTGCGTGGGCCACGGTGCGCTGGAAGTGGAAACCCCTCTGATGTATGACTTCGAGCACCCCACACTGAAGAAATACCTGAACCGGTTTCCCGCAAGGCAGTATGTTGTTTTGAGTGAGGATAAAAAACTGTTTTTGCGCTTCGCCGCATGCTTCGGGCAGTTCCTCATAGCCCATGACATGGTCATGTCCCACAAGGTGCTTCCACTCAAGATGTTTGAGCTTACCCGCTACAGCTTCCGGAGGGAGCAGTCAGGAGAGCTTGCCGGCCTTAAGCGGCTGAGGGCCTTTACCATGCCCGATATGCACACATTCGCTGCTGATATTGAACAGGCAAAAAGGGAATTCGAACTGCAGTATGACATGGGCCTGAAGTGGAACCGGGAGCTTGGTCTTGAAACTGAAGTGGGATTCAGGATTCAGGAGGACTTTTTCAATGAAAACAAGGATTGGTACCTTAACATGGTAAAGAAAGGGGGGAAGCCAATTCTTGTGGAGATGTTCAAGGAAAGGTATGCCTATTTCATCACCAAGTTTGAATTCAATTTTGTCGACACCATGAGCAAGGCCAGTGCTCTGACCACAGTGCAGATAGATGTTGAGAATGCCGACACCTATGATATCAGTTTTGTGGACAGCGACGGAAGCAAGAAAAGGCCCCTTATCCTTCATGCTTCAATTAGCGGAAGCACGGAAAGGGTTATCTATGCCCTTCTGGAAAAACAGGCTCTTGACATGAAAGCCGGAAAAAAAGCCATGCTGCCGGTATGGCTTTCCCCAACCCAGCTGAGAATAATACCGGTGGGGGATGACCACAAGGCATTTGCTTCAAAACTTCTGGAGCAGTGCAGGCATTATGACATAAGGGCTGATTTTGACGACCGCGACGAGCCCCTGGGCAAGAAAATCAGGGAGGCCCAGAAAGAATGGATTCCCTACATTGCAGTTGTGGGAGACAAGGAGATGGAATCTGGTAAGCTGTCGGTGACAGTAAGGGAAACCGGAGAGAAAAAGGAAATTGGACTGGAAGAGCTGGCAAGAAAAATCGGGAATTGCAACAGGGACAAGCCGTATGAAGAGCTCTCTCTTCCCGATAGGCTCTCAATGAGGCCGGTACTGTAGGAGATTGAAATGGCGGGACGACGTCTGGCATCCAAATCCACCATCAACCAGAGCAGAAGCCGCATCCCTGCGCTTCACCAGCTTGCCCGCCGCTCGGTTTGCGTGAACGGAGAAACCTTTTCGGCCTTGGTGCCTGACGGTGCAAGTGCGGGAGAAATCATAGAGAAAATTGCCAGGCATAACGGGGGCGGAGTAGCGAAGATATACAACAAGGGGCTGGATGCTTATGAAATTGTGGCAGTAAAAATCGGCAGTCACCTCCTGGTCAAGGGGGAGCCATCCAAGATTCTGGAAGCCGATTTTTCCCAGTTTGAGGATTCTGATTCCGTGAAAGGCACAGCACTGGAATTTTCCAAAAAAACAAATGGGGGGATACACTTTTTCTTTGGAGAGAAAGGCGTGCCGCTGGCAGTTGGAAACAAAGGCGAACTTCTCTTTCCGAATGCGGAAGAGATAAATGTCCAGGGGCGGTCGGAGGCGATTCATATTTCTCTGGTTGATTACGATGCCGACCCGGTAAGCATGGAGGATTTGAATTCCATGTATGCCGGCACGGGAGGCATTAGACTATCCGAGCTGGCAAAACACAGCCTCAGCAGCATTTCCAGAGAAGAGGTCATGGGGGCTCACGGCGGCATGCGTAGCGAAAGGCTTGTTCTGCCGGATACCAGCGTGCTGGTTCTGGATATTGAGAGGGGGGAGATGAAAACCGTAAAGGAGCATTTTGCAAAGCCGCAATCGTTTGCTGCCCCCCAGTTCGAGCCCCAGGCAGTAAAGGTTGAGCCCATTAAGCTGCAGTCAATGCCCAGGGCATTTTTCAGCGCGGGCCTTCTTATGCCCACTGATTTGGGTCCCCTGGTGATTCCGATGGATGGCTCCTCCCTGAAAATTCCTTATATGTTTATCAAGGTGTTCGACGGCAGGGCCGAGGATGAGGTGAAAGTGCAGGTACCTTTGGAGGATTACAAGCCTGTTAACAGGAAGGCCCCTTCTGCCCCCTGCCGGAAAGTTGATTCCCCCCTTCCCATGAAGGACAGCCGCAACCCCCTGATTGTCAATCCGCCGGTTCAGGAATTTCTTAAGGCTGTAATGCCATTCTGCTTCATAAAAAATCCTGAAGGCTTTAAGCCGGCGCTTATTCTTCGACCGGTGGTTGTCGGGTCCGGGAAATCCAAAAATGGGCACAAGGACAGGAAAACGCCCAGCACAGAAAAACCAGCTGTTCTGCCCAAGCCCCCAGAACCTCCTGTTTCAGGCTTTGGCAGTTCATTACCAAAAATCAAAAGCCCAGTTTTCCAGAGCAGGGCGCATGCCTTAAGGGAAAGTTATCCCATATCGGAAAAGGCCATGGGGAAGACAAAAAAAACAAAGTTAGGGAAAAAGCGGAACAGAAAAAAGAAAAAGCCTTCAGGAAGGGTCCGCAGACCGGAGAAAAAAAGGACTGTAAGAAGGAAAACTTCCAGAAAGAGAGGATTGATTAAACCATTGGAAAAACCGGCGGAAAGCCCGAAGAAAAAACTTCCCAGAAAGAGAAAAAAGGAAAACCCGAAGGAAATGCTGCCACAAAAACCTGCGAAAAACAAGAAGAGGCCAAGAAAGAAGACCGCAGCAGTAAAATCCCCGTCTAAAAACAGAAAGAAAGAAAATCAAAAAAGGCCCCGGGTTTTCCGAAAGCCAAAAAGGAAATCCAAGAAAATTAAACGCTATTTTATGAACAGGATGCTTGGGCCGGTGTTCAGGAGCAGGAAAAGGCTCAGCGGAAAAGCCAGGGCAGGAAATTCAGGACAAAGAAAATCAGGGTCACGTACATCAGCGCGTTCACAATCCTCTTGTTCTTAACATTAATGTCAAATATCCTGAATCCGTCAAAGACTGGCAGCGGAAGAAGGTTTATCGCGCCCACTATGAAGTTCAGTGCGAATGTCAGGCCCAGTGTCATGTAGGTGAATCTCGCCACACCAGCCAGGATGCCCTCTTCCGGCATTCCGCTGCCGTTTATCAGCAGGGCTATTCCTGCAAAAATGATGAAGAACACAACGCTGGCAATGAGGTTTGCGGTGGGGCCCGCGATGATTACCCGTGTCTGCTTTAAGTCGTTCACCTTGGCAAGCTTTTCCTCGTCCGGCTCTATGAATGCACCCACCGGGATAATGCCGAAAAGCACTATTCCAGAGGAAAGGAGAGGAACCCTTGCAATCCTGGTAAGGATTGAATGGCAGCCCTCATGAACCACTATCACTGCAAGCAGGGCAAGTATGCCTTCCACCAGCGGAAGATTGACGCCGGGCAGAAGAAATGTGCCTCCCGGGCTTATCTGGGATATTGAATCCGCGCCCAGGAAGAGCGATTCGATTACTGCATACAAAATCGTTCCGCCATAGAATATTATTCCGAACAGTATGAAAAAGGCCAGCCCTCCAAAAAGCAGCACCGCGGAAATGGCAAGCAGCCCCAGGTCAGGATTGTCGCTGAGCAGTGCTATCGACTTTTCGGTGGCCCCTATCTGTATAACCTGGACCAGGAAAAGGAATGCGGACGGGGCCACCAGGACGGATATGAATGCAAGGAGCACAAGGCCAACAAGGAGGCTGGCGGCGTTGCTTCTTTTCATTATAACCATGCTGGAGAGACCGTAGGCAAGGATGTTTCCGACATCAGTCATGAAGTGGAAAGCCTGCTTGTTTTTGGCCATCTTCTCAATCAGCTCAATGCCTATCCTGCTTTTCAAAAGAATCATGCCGAGCTCGGATGGCAGCTTGTATCTTTTGATGAGCACCCTGCCCACAATGACCATCTCGATAAAAACCAGCCCGAACTTCCACGCACCGGGAACATCGAGCTGCAGAACACCATAAAATACACCTATGGCTAGTGCAACAATTGCCAGAAGCAAAATCATGCAAGAAATAAGAGGTTAGGTATTTTTATAGCTATGGACTAATAGAAATTTATATGGCCGAATTATCCTGTGACATTTGCGGCAGAACTCCGGTTAGGGCCCAGATTCTTCTGGAAGGCGCCAAGCTGCTGGCCTGCGCACGGTGCATGAAAAGCGGCAAGATAATCCACCGCTTTGATGAGGGGGAGCAGGCAAAGGAAGCCCCCCCTCCGCCATCCCCGATGGCGGCAAGCGAAGAGGTGGTGGAAGATTATGCCAAAAGAATCAGGGAAGCCAGGCAGAAAGCCAAGATTCCGATTGCAGTGGTTGCAGAAAGAATCAGCGAAAAGGAGAGCTATCTGCACGGCATTGAAACCAGCCGCCTGACCCCCACCATTGAGGTTGCCAGAAAGCTCGAGAAGGAGCTGGGAATAACGCTTATAGAAAAAGTGGAGGCCAGCTCCGCCCCCTCGGCGGCCGCTGCAAAGAAGAAATTCTCGGCACCGACCCTCGGCGACATGCTGGAGGGAGGTAAATAATGGGCGTTGACCTGGGCGACCTGGCGGTCAAAGAGACAATTTCACTCCAGTCCCTGTCCGGAAAAAAGGTTGCTATTGATTCCTTTAATATGCTATACCAGTTTCTTGCATCCATTAGGCAGGAGGATGGCACCCCCCTGATGGATTACAGCGGCAACATCACTGCCCATCTTTCCGGGCTTTTCTACCGGACCTGCAGGTTCATGGAGCATGGCCTGAGGCCGGTTTTTGTCTTTGACGGGGAGGCCCCGGAATTCAAGGAAAAGACCCTGGAGGAAAGGGCAGAGGCCAAGAAAACCGCAAAAAAGAAATGGAAGGAAGCCCTGGAAGAGGAGAAACTGGAAGAAGCAAGGAAATATGCCCAGGGCACATCCAGGCTGACTTCTGAGATGGTGGAGGAGAGCAAGGAGCTTGTGGAAGCCCTGGGGCTGCCTGTTGTCCAGGCTCCCCAGGACGGCGAGGCTCAGGCCGCAATGATGGTGCGGCAGGGCCTGGCCGATGCAACCGCATCACAGGATTATGACGCGCTAATGTTCGGGTCCCCCTATCTGCTAAGGAACCTCTCCATAACCGGGAGGCGAAAGGTTCCCAGACAGAACCGATATGTTATGGTGGAGCCGGAAATCATAAGCCTGGAGGAAACTCTCCAGACCCTGGAGATAGGCCGCGCCGGGCTGATTTTCATCGGACTGCTTGACGGAACTGATTTCAATGAAGGCATCAAGGGCGTCGGGCCCAAGACCGGCCTGAAAATCGCAAAAGAGGTCGAAACGCTTGACGAACTCATTGACTATGTAAAGGAAAAATACGACTACCAGTTTGAGGTTGACATAGAGGCTGTCTTCAATCTTTTCCTTGACCCGCCATACACGCCGGTTGACAAGCTTGAATGGAAAGACGTGGACCGGGAGGCGGTAACAGAGCTGCTGGTGGAAAAGCACGATTTTTCAGAAGACCGGGTGGAGAGCTCCCTGGATGACGTTATTGAGCAGACACGGGAAAGGAATTCCCAGAAGAGCCTGGATGAATGGTTCTAGCGCTCAGGGAATTCCACCAGGTCTATTTTCTCCCCCCCTTTCCTGATTAGTTTCCGTTCCACCAGGTCAATTACCATTGAATGGGACAGGTACCTGGTGGGCCCCCCGTCTATTGCCAGGTCTGTTTGTTCCAGTATATCCGTGTCCACCTGCTCAAACCTTACCGGAGGCTCTTTTCCGGTAGGGTTCGCACTGGTGGTGAGGATTGGCCTGCCGAATCTTTTGCACAGGCCCTGGCAGAACCGGGAGTACGGCATCCTTACCCCGATTTTTTCGGATTTGGATGCAGGAAGTGGCCTTTTCTTTTTGAGAATGAATGTGTAGGGGCCGGGAAGGTATCTGCTCAGAATCATGTCCTCCCACAGCCCGGTATCGCAGTAGTATTCAACCACTCCAAAGTCTGCAACCATTATGGATATGGGCTTTTCAGGGTCGGATTCCTTTATTGCGTGCACCTTCCTGACCGCCTCTTCGGAGGTTGCATCCCCCCCTATTCCATAAACAGTGTCAGTGGGATAGGCTACCACCCCCTCTGACTTCATCAGAACTGATGCTATGTCTACTGCATCCTGAAAATCCTCATCCGTAATCTTCAGTGTTGTTGCCATCATATCCCCAGGTCTTTTTTCAGCCTTTCAATCCCTATAGCATGAATTATTTTTCCCATCTTCGGGCCCCGGTCCTTGCCGATAAGGGCCTGGTACAATTCAGCGAAAAGCTGCTTGGGCGGAATTGAATTGGACTTTGCATATTCAAAGACGGCATTGTGGATGTCAAGCGGTTCCATGCCCCCCTCCAGGCCTGAAATGAATTCCTTTGCATGCTTGGAAGGCTCGGAAGGCCGGTAGCTGAAGCGATACACATCAGGAAGGTAATTCCGGGAAACCCATTCCTCAACATAAGGGCGAAGGTATTCCACCCCCTCCCTGTCGCCGGTCATTTCCCTGACCTTTTCCCAGTCGCCGTAGAGCTGATAGTAGAGTGTTATGTCCAGGAATGGAGACTCCCATTTCATTTCATCAGTACTCAGTGAAAAGGCGATTGCCCTTTTCCGCTCAGACCTGGAAACATCAGAATGGGAGTCAATCCCTGCCGCGCCTTCAAAATCCTCTATTGTCTTGAGCATCTTCTCGCTGGTGGGATTGATATCTACGTTTTCCTCCAGGTCCGGCTTGAAAAGCTTGTACTTGATTATCTCCGGAGGCACCAGCTTGATGACCTCGCTGATGCCCATTCCCCGGCCCTTTGACTTGGAATACTTCTTTCCCCTGAAAAGGATGAATCCGTAACGGTAGGGGATGTGGTACTCCTTTTTCATCAGGTCAAGGGTTATTGCCCTGCAGGTGTCTTCCGAGCCACCTCTGGTGTGGTGGTCTATGCCGGCCCCTTCAATGCTGCTGTTGAATATCTGCTTCCAGGCGGGCCAGTGCAGCCTCCAGACAATCTTGTACCGGTGGTCCTGAATGCTGTTTTTTCCGCGGTAGCCGCATCCATGAGTATACTTGACATCCCGGTCGCACACATACTCATATTCATCTTCTTTATGGGAGAGCACCCGGGTGGTGGCTATCCTGCCGCAGTTCTGGCATACCGGCATGAGAGGAGACCAGCCCTTTTTCTGCTCCTTCCCGCTGGTTTTTTCCACGATTTTTCTTGCCTCCCCCTCATGCTCCAGAAAGAAGCGGGCGTAATCATCAAACCTGCCGGCCGCATAGTATTCATTGATTCTTACAACTTCCGCATCAACATCAAATTTATCCATCAGCCCTGTTGCCTCATCAAGGTAATGGTCCCCGAAACTTCTGCTTTCTCCGGTAGGGTCGGGCACATTGCATAAAGGTTTTCCCAGATGGGGCTCCAGCTGGTTTCTGTACTCTTCCATTGCCAGGGGGACCGAATCAAAGGCGTCCAGGATGTCGGCTATGAAGTAGTATTTGCATTCCTTCCCTTTCTTCTCAATCGCCTTCTTTATTGCCGACGGGAACAGGAATTCGCAAAGGGTGCCGAAGTGCACCGGCCCGGAGGTGGTCATGCCTGCTGTTATTACATAGGGCTCCTTTTTTTCCTGGATTACCCTCTCTGCAAGCCTTTCCGACCAGTGCATGTGCTTTTTCTCTGACATTTTCATCTTTACCCATTTTGTTTCTTATATTTATAAAACAATTATCTTGCCCCGGCCTTGTTCCAGTACACGTAGCGTGCGGTGTATTCAATTGAAAGCAAGAGGGCATTCCTTGATAAGAAAATTCCAGGACTCGCTCAGGGTTCTTGATAAAATCGCGGTTTTCATTCTTTCCACACAAAAAACTTCCTGTGAACCTTTAAAAATGCTTGTTATCAAAGTTGGTGATGTCAGCGGTCACAGGAAGGGGGAAACACCTGAACTCATTCCGAACTCAGAAGTTAAGCCCCTTCACGGTGTTGTGATTACTGCCTTCCTGGCGGGAAAGCGCACTGCTGCTGACACTCATGCTTCCTAAAATTTTACAGAACGGCTATTTCTACTGTTTTGCTGATATCAAGGGACATTGGCACATCAAGGTTAGCCTTGACATAATACCTGACCGGCTCCAACACCCCAAGCGTTTTTGCCACACCGACAACTGCGCCTGCCATTCCCTCGCCCATCTTCTTTTCAACCTCTGTCTTTTCCGGCACTTTCAGTTCAAATGTATACTCGCCGCTTTCGTATGTCTTCTCTCCCCCAAGCTGCTGGACATAGTTGTAAACGGTTTCCTTGCGTTTCTTTCCTCGTCTGGTTACTCTTCTCTCGCCCATCAGCCGGACGTACAAGCCTTTGGCTTCTTTCGGCTTGTTCAGATTCAGCTTAAGCTTTCCGGTAATCCTGCCCCCTGATTTGACATCGGTTCTGTCCAGCTGCAAATCCATGCTTCCCTCTCCAATACCAAAAACCATTCTTTCACCGTCACCCGATTCCCTGTTTATTCTTTATATACCCCGGGTTCCTTCAGCCCGCCCTGCTGAACCGGTTTTTAACAGTTTTCCTTTCTTTCCTAATCCATGGAATTCTACGATGTAATACAGGAGAGACACTCCTGCCGCAGTTTTTTGGAAAAAGAGGTGGAGAATGAAAAGCTGCGCAGGATACTGGGGGCAGTGCTGCAGGCCCCTTCCGCAGGCAACCTCCAGGCTTACAGGATTTATGTTGTTCGCAGCAGGGAGGCCAGGGAAGGCATCGCCAGGGCAGCTCTGGACCAGCAGTTTATTGCCAAGGCCCCCATAGTCCTGGTTTTCTGCGCAGACAAGAGCCGCTCGGAGATGCGCTACGGCCAGAGGGGAATGGAGCTGTATGCACTGCAGGATGCAACCATAGCGGCTGCCTATGCCCAGCTGGCCGCCAGGGCCGAGGGCATCTGCTCGGTGTGGGTCGGTGCATTTGAGCCCCTGGAGGTTTCTTACCAGGTAAACACAGAATCCAGTGAGGTTCCGGTGGCAATTGTGCCTCTTGGATACAGCGAAAAAAAGCCGGAGCAGACACCCAGGAGGCCTTTCGGGGAAGTGGTCAAGGAGGTCTGACATGGAGCCAAGGGAAAGAGCGAAAAAGGATATGGACAAGCT
>WJIU01000045.1 GCA_014730115.1 Microcaldota archaeon | reverse complement strand
CCTTCCTCCTGCATCGAGTCTTTTAGCTGGCCTTCCTGCGCAATGAGGCCAGTCAAACTTCCTTTTGCATAATAAATGGGACCATCAAGGCTTTTCGGCAATTGCGGTTTTAGGTTAACAGAAAATATTTAATAATACCCTGAGTTCTGCTATCGTGAATTCTATGACCTTTGTCGGGAAACTAAAGGAAAAGCCGGTGTTTACCGGCGTAGGGTGTACCAAATTCGGAAGTGTTCTGGAGACCCCTGAAATCAAGGGCCTCAGCTTCTATGAGCTTGCCTGCGAGGCGGCCTTTGAGGCCATGGACGAGGCAAACATTGACCCCAAGGAAATAGATGCCTTCTATATAGGCAGCATGGTCAGCCATATCTCGCATTTGTATTCCCACCACACCCAGATGGCCGACTGGCTTGGGCTTCACCTTAAGCCCGGTATGCATTTTGCCACCGCATGCTCTACCACAAACACCGGAGCGGGCCTTGCTGCAATGGGTGTGGCATCAGGCAAATTCCGGAACGTGCTTGTGGTGGGATGCGAAATCCTCTCTTCCGAGGCAACCGGCGACCCGACCGTCAGGAAACCGCTTGACCCCACCACCTTGTGGTATTACACCGACTTCGGCATCGACCAGGCATACGGATATCACCATTCCTACGACATTGCCACTGCCTACGGCGGACTTCCTATAATTGGATATGCAAAGAAATACGGAATTCCGATGGAAAAGATGGACGAGGTCATGCACGCGGTGCACAAAGCTGTGAGGCTTCATTCCTCCAAAAACAAGAAGGCATTTGTTGAAACCACCTTGCAGCAGGAGGCAAAGAAAGCAGGTTTCAAGAGTACCATGGACTTCTGGAAAAGCAGAAAGAACCCCTACCTTGCCTGGCCCGCCCGGGCTAAAAGTGCCCTCAATACGGTGGATGGGGCGTCCGCGTTTGTTATCAGTTCGGAAAAAGAAGCCAAAAAGTACTTCTCCAAGGACCCCATAAGCGTAGAAGGATTCCACTGGTCCTCCAGCAACTACCCCTGGTATGGAAGGGACCCGACTGACTGGGCAATTGACAAGACGGCGTTTGATACCGCAATGAAGATGGCGAAGATTAAGCCCGGGGACATCGGGTATCTGGATGTGCACGACTGCATGCAGATTTACCAGCTCATCCAGCCGGAGATATGCGGCTATTTCAAGAAGGGAGAGGCCTGGAAGGCATTCCTGGAAGGAAGAACCACCTACAAGGGCGACAAGCCGATGAATACATCCGGCGGAAGGCATGGCAAAGGGCATGCATTTGCCGCATCAGCAGGAGCATCAATCTATGAGGCGGTGAAGCAGATGAGGGGAGAGGCGACAGGCAGACAGATACCTGACGAGCCCGAAGTCTCTGTTGTCCACAACCACGGTTACGGGATGCATTCCGCAGTAAGCGTTCTCAAGAGGAGGTGATGGCATGGCTGAAAAAAAGAAAATGAAGGGAAGCATGATTACGGAGTTCTACAAATCCCTGGCAAAGGGAAAGATTTACGGTGTGCAGTGCTCAAAGTGCGGCTTTTTTGACTTCCCGCCCAAGACTGCATGCAAGGAATGCGGCTATCATGACATGAAGCTCAGGAAAATCAGCGGAGACGGAGAGCTTTTGTTCTTCTCCAGCGGAAACCTTCCTCCCAAAAAGTTTGCAAAGTACCATCCTTATGCCTACGGGGCGGTTGAACTGAAAGAAGGCCCAACCTTCTTTACCCAGATTGAAGGGCTGGACGTTTCCAGCGTAAAGCGCATCCAGGAGCAGAACGAGAAAATGCCCATGAAAGTAAAGGCCAAGGTCAAGAAAATGGCCGGCATGAATATCGTAATCTTCAGGGTGGTAAAATAAGATGGACAAAAAGGAAGTTGAGAAAAAAGTAAAGGGGGTAGTCGCCGATGTCTTTGATGTCAGTGTGAAGAAGCTGACTCCAGAAACCGATTTTGTGGATGACCTTCACGCCAAATCCATGGAAATAGTGGAGTTGCTTGCCGCACTGGAAATGGAGTTTGGTTTCAGGATTCCCCAGAGGGGAGTCCGCGACAACCGGACAGTGGGGCAGGCGGTGGAGTACATGTACAAGAGAGCAAAAAAACTCAAGAAGTGAGAACTGCCACCGCCACCGCATAATCCCCGGTGTACGAGACACTGATCATAATATTTCTGATTTTTCTTTTCTTTGCTATTTGTTTTATCTCGCCGTACAGCTTTACTTCGGGGGCTCCGGTTCTGCATCTGACCAGCTCTACATCCTTTCCTTCTATCCATCCGGTTCCAAAGGCCTTGTATACCGCTTCCTTGGCTGCGAAGGCAGTGGCAAGATGAGATGATTCTCCCCCTGCACAATTTTTTTCGGCCTCGGTAAACGTGTTCTCCACAAACCTGCCCCCTGTTTTCCGGGAGAGTATCCTTTTCATCTTCCTGATGTTGGCGATGTCCACTCCTAGACCCTGTATGTCCATCAGATACCTCCGATTGCCCGGGTTGCCTCCCTTGCAATCATCAGCTCTTCATTGGTGGGAATCACAAAAACCGTTATCCTGGAATCCTTTGCACTTATCTTCACCGGCTTTTTGCCGGATTTCCTGTTTTGGGAGCTTTCCAGCTTTACCCCCAGTATCTCCAGGTAGTTGCATATCCTCCTGCGCATGGAAGGGGAATTTTCGCCAATCCCTGCGGTGAAGACAATGCCGTCCACTTTTTTCAGTGCGGCAGCGTAAGCCCCGATGTATTTGGCCACCCGGTAGCAGAACATTTCAAGGGCCAGCTTGCACCTTTCGTTTCCTTTTTTGGCTCTTCCTGAAATCATCCGCACGTCCTTGCTTACCCCGGAGATTCCGAGGAGACCGCTTTTGTTGTTCATTATATCAAAAATTTCGTCAAAATCAAACTCATATCTCTTGACCAGGTACTGTACAACCGAAGGGTCAATGTCCCCGGTTCTGGTGGCCATCATAACCCCTTCAAGTGGTGTCATGCCCATGCTGGTGTCCACTGATTTCCCCTTTTTCACTGCGGTGATGCTGGACCCTGCCCCCAAATGGCAGGTTATCAGATTGGGTTTTTTCTTTTTTAGCAGCCTGGCAGCATCCTGCGCAACGTATTTATGGGACGTCCCGTGGAAGCCATATTTTCTTACTGCATACTTGTCAAAATAATGGTAGGGAAGGCCGTACATGTAGGCCTTTCTGGGCATGGTCTGGTGGAATGCGGTGTCAAAAACCATAACCTGGGGAACAGTGGGCATCGCCTTTTTGGTTTCTTCTATTCCGGTGATGTTATGAGGGTTGTGAAGGGGAGCGAGAAGGGTGAACAGCTTCAGATAGCCGAGGGCTACCCCGGAAGCCAGGGCTGTTTCTGCCATCTGGCCGCCATGGACCACTCTGTGCCCGACAACAGAAATCTCGGTCACCCGTTTTATTGCACCCCATTCACTGTCGTGAAGCAGCTTCAGCAGGTGAGAGATGCCCTGCTTGTGGTTTTTTACGTCTATCTCTTTCTTCATTCTCTTTTTCCCCTTGTGGTGCAAGATTCTTGCCCTTTCCCCTATTCTTTCGATTATTCCGTGCAAAAGGGTGTTGAATTTACGGTCAAAGAGCCGGTATTTGATGGAGGAGCTCCCGCAGTTCAAAACCATGACTTTCTTCATTTTTTCCTCCCTGCCCAGCTGCTGACTATTGCAATTACGCCTACTATATCCTCTGTTTTTGCTCCCCTGGAGAGGTCGCTTACCGGCTTTCTGAAGCCCTGGAGCAGCGGGCCGTAGGCGCTGGCGCCCGCCAGGACCTGGACAAGCTTGTAGGATATATTTCCTGAGTCAAGGTCCGGGAAAATCAGTACGTTTGCCTTTCCAGCTACCTTTCCTATATTTCCCCTGATTTTCTTTTTTGCGGTGCTCTCAACAAGGGCGGAATCGCCCTGGAATTCCCCATCTATATTCAGCTTTGGCGCTTTCTTGTTGGCTGTTTTGGTTGCTTTTATTACCTTGTCTACCCTTGGATGTATCGCACTGCCTTTGGTGGAGAACGACAGCATCGCCACCCTTGGAGTCCATTTCATGAGCTCCTTTGCGGTATGTGCGGTGGTTATGGCTATATCAGCCAGCTCCCCTGGGGAAGGGTCAACATTTACCGAAGAATCCGCGAAGAGCAAAAGCCCGTCTTTTCCCGCTTCATATCCCGGAATGTCCATTATAAAGAAGCTGGATGGCACCGATACTCCCTTCTTCAGACCGACAATTCCCTCTGCAGCGGTTATTACATCGGCAGAAGAGGTTGCTGCACCGGCAACCATTCCGTCTGCTTCACCCATACTTACCATCAGGGCTGCAAGGTAAAGCGGATTGGAAAGCATCTTTTCCGCCAGTTTTTCGGAAACCTTCCTTGCCTTTGCGTATGCCTTCACATATTTTTTCCCGGGGTTTTCAGAAGTGTCAACAATGGTCATATCAGAGATTTTTATCTTGAGTTTCCTTGCGGTTTTTTCTATATTTTTTCTATTGCCCACAAAAAAAGGGTCAGCAATCTTTTTGTCTTTTGATTTTCTGGCGGCACTGAGAATCCTTTCGTCTTCGCCTTCAGGAAGGACAAGCCTGCATCTGGGCCAGGCAGACTTCTTGAAAAAGGAAAGCAGGTCCATGGTTCCAGTACATGCTTAAAATTTATAGATATTCTTATTCGACGCGTTTCATGAATACGGCAGGGCAGACCCTGGTCACGCCCGGCGTCTCCCCCAGTTCCCCAAGAAACAGGTTAAGCTCTTCTGGAGTCTTGCACCACACTTCAAACATTATCATGTGGTCCCCGGAAGTCAGGGCCGCATACCTGACATTTGAAAGCCTTTTGAGACTTTCAAAAACATCCAGGATTTTTTCAGGGGCCGTGTCCACACCTACCAGGGCAACCCCTTCATACCCAAGATAAAAAGGGTCAATCAGTGCAGTATAGGCTTTGATTATCCCGTTTCTTTCAAGTTTCCTGATTCTTTTGCGGACTGCTGTTTCTGTAACCCCGAGCTCGGAAGCAATAGCAGTCATGGGGGTTCTGCTGTTTTTCATCAGTGCCTCCAGTATCAGCCGGTCTTTGTTGTCCATGTTCGAATTTAGAACCAGTTAGTTTAAAAAATAAACCAAACACCAACAACACTGGTATAAATTTAATGCCTTGCATTTTTAGTACAATTTCTAATCGAGGTGGATTGAATGGGAAAAACTACCAGAGAAATAGTTGGAGAAAAAGTGGATGCAATCATCGAGGAATTGAACAAGACGCTTGCAGACGAGTGGCTTGCATATATGCAGTATACCCTTGCCGCGAGCCTGGTAACCGCTCCGCAGGTGGAAAAGGAGCTCAAGGAGATTGCGGCAGAAGAGCTGGAGCACGCAGAAGAGCTAACCGCGAGGATTGTCCAGCTCGGCGGAAAGCCCCTGGTGGATCCCAAGCAGTTCTATGAAAAGACAAACTGCGGGTATGAGGTTCCCACTGAGGACAATATCAAGGTTCTCAAGGATGCCATCAGCGCGGAAGGCTGCGCAATTGAAGCCTACGACAAAGTCAGCAAGCTGACCAAGGACTCCGACCCGGTTACTTACCAGCTCATGCTGCACATCCTGGAGGAAGAGGAGGAGCACGAAGAGAAGTTTGAAACCCTCCTGGAGTATCTCTCCCGCTGCCAGAAGACCGGGTGATTGATTCGGAAAGAAGTTTGACTCCAAAGGAAATTCTGCGATAACTGCAGGCTGCCCTGCAGCTCGTGGAAAATTCTAATCATGATTTTTTGTATTTCTGCTCTGGCTGCAATAAGCCGAAAACGGGCTAGCCGTACATGGTTCCGCTTTCATCCGAGGACGGGCCTTTCTTTGAAATCCTCGCTTTGATTACCGATTCCTTAATCCCCTCGGATATCTCTTTTGCTTCCTTGTCCAGCCTGGTGGTTTTTATCGGTATGCCGATTATTTTTGAAAGTGCCTTTACTGCAGTGGATGCAGCCTTGGGGTCAAGGTAGTCCTGGGACGATTCCGCCAGTATTGTTGTTATGGGAAACTTTTCGAGAGTTCCCTTGGTAAGAAGCACTCCGGTGACTCCGGTTGTGGCACCTTCCCGGATAGGCTTTGCTATTTTCTTGCTTTTTGCCCTTTCTGTCATTTCATTGTCACTGGATACGATGTAGACATCCTTTTTCCCCTCCTGAAGAGATATCCCCCCCAGGGAGATTATGCCAGAGGCACCCACTGACTTTGCAAACTCGTAAAGCTTGTCAGCCACATCCAGTGATGAAGAAACCGGGATTGTCATTTCCGAAATTATCACCACCAGGTTGTGCTTTTGGGAGAAATGAATCCTGGCGGCCGGCATCGGCTTGTAATCGTGAATTGCTGCAAGGGGTGCAAACTCCGGGCTTGATATGTATCCTCCGAATTCCATTCCCAGGGCGTCCACAATATGGGAGGCTGCGACGCTGCCAACCAGTCCTGTTCCGGGAAAGCCGACTATGATTAGGGGCTTTTTCATCTTATTGAAATTTGCAATACGGTGAATCTTTACATCTGACATGATTATTATGGTATGACAAAAACTTATATAGCATTCGCATCAAAATTATCACTGATGGCAATTAAACAGCAGAGTGTATCAATGCCCATGTCTTCTGCAGGCATGATCGGCTTTTCACCGGATGTAAAAATAGAAGGCAGGGAGATTGAGCCCCGGGCACTTATAGCAGTAGTGGTGCTGTTTGTGGCGATTGTGCTAATCGCCAGCAAGGCAGTCGTTTACTGATTTTCTTATTTCTGCCCTCCTTTCCTTTCTGGTCTTTTCATCCGCCAGCACCAGCACTTTCATTCTTTCCTCCTCAGCCAGTTTCAGCGACTGCACCAGCTTGGAGATTTCAGAAACCGGCTCCAGCCCCCGGTCGGTTTTCACCTTCAGGTTTACCGGCTTGAAGAATTCCCGGGGGCGGTCCACAATGATGTCGCATCCCAGCTTTTCGGAGAGCTCCTTTTCTGTGTTTTCCGAAAACTGCTGCTTGGGAAACGAGCAGACCTCCTTGTAGAGGGTTCTGTCCAGAAGCGCCTTGGCATAGCCGCCCCCCTCCGGGGACTGGCCCATCTTCATCAGCGCACTTTCGTCCCCGAGCTCCAGGAATTCCTCTGGTTGGAGAGTTTTGTCTGAAATGGATTTTTCAATTGCGCGGTAAAGCATTGCAGTGGCAATCCGCACGGTCTTGTGCATGTAGACCGTGGAGAACATCATGAATCTTGCAATAAGGAGGTATTCCGCAGCCTCCAGCCCCCCCTCCTCAATGCACAGCTGCCCCCCCTCCATGCAAAGGGTGTGGACAATCCTGTCGATATCTATTATGCCGTAAGCCACGCCGGTGTTCAGAGCATCCCTTTTCAGATAGTCCATCCGGTCCGAGCCCAGGTCTGATTCAATTATGTTGCCGTAAGGCTTTCGCAGCTCGGTTATCTCCCCGGGCCGGTAGTTCTCGGAAATTATATCGCTGAGCCCTCCCCGGAGTATCTTTTTCCTTCCAATTTCCTCATGGGAGCCAAGATGGCCCTGAAGCACATCCTCCCCTTCGTGGGAGAATGCGGCATGGCCGATGTCGTGAAGGAGCCCGCTGAGTTTTACCTTTTCTGCTTCATCCCCATCAAGCCCGAGCTTTCTGGCCATCATCCGCGAAAGATAGGAGGTTCCAATGGAATGCTCAAAACGGGTGTGGTTTGCCCCCGGATAGACAAGATAGGTTATGGACATCTGCCTTATCCTTCGCAGCCTCTGGAAATCAGGATGGTCGATAATCCTCTCCTCAAGGCTGCTGAATCCCACTGTTCCGTGAATCTCATCCTTGATAATCATCCACAACCCTCATACCGGTGCAAAAACTCCCTTCTTTTTTTCAATTACCTCTCCGTTCTCGGCCATTATCCTCAGCACCGCCATGCAGCCGTCCCGGTTCAGCTTTGCAGTTTCGGCAATAGATGAAATATCCATCTCTTCCTTGAGTGCCGCGGCTATTGCTTTTTCCGCCTTTTCCAGGAACTGCTTTGTAACTGCGTAGAACTTGCCGTCGAACCCCCTGATTCCTATAACCGAGCCGGTTTTCAGGTCCTGCTTCAGTTTTTGTGAAAGCGAATAGGCTTCCCTGCGGTCCGGAATTACCACGTAGCCCTGGGTTTTGAGCAGGGTAAATGAATCAGAATTGCGCTGAACCGGCTTGCTGGGGGGCGGCCGGTTCTTCAGAAGGGGGTAGGTCTTGTCGTTGATGTTGTAGACCCCGTCCCGGTATTTCTTTCCCCTGAAAACATTGACGTGTCCTCTTCTTTCCAGGTCCCGGAGAATCTGTTTTTCCTGCTCGCTCAGGGCCTTGGATACATAGGCGGGGGTGCGCTTTTCAAACCGTATTGAAAGCAGTTTCCTCAGTACCTGCCGGTCGTTTTCGCTGAGCCCCTTTTTGGGCCTGGTGACGGCCCTGCCCAGTGGCAGGCTTATCAGATAATAGCCTTCTTTCAGGGGATAAATCTCAAGCTCATCACAGTCCGGCAGGCCTGGCGGAAGCTCTACATAAGCCTTTCCGTTCCGTTTCAGAATCCGCACTCTGCCCATAAATAAAATTGGTTGACTTTACTTTAAAAGCATAGGCACGGCTACCGTCTGGCCAGTTTCCTTGCCTTTTCCTTCCTTACTGCTGCCGGCGGAATAGGCGGGGGGAGCGTCGGTTTCTCCTTTTTGTGAATCCTGAGCAGGGTAGTTCTTGCAGCATCCCCTGCTCTGGTGGGTGTACCGTCTTTTATCTCTCTCTTTGATATCCTGTCCAGAATAAAGCTGACTCTCTCACCACCTATAGATGCCAGCCCTTCGCAGGCCTCTTCCCTGCTTCTTCCTTCCCCGTTGACCATCGCATGAATCAGCGCATTTTCGATGTTCTTCTGGGCAAGCTTGATGCTTACCTCGTCGAGCATCTCCCCTGGTGCCTCTGACTTGATGTTGGAGCGTGCAAGCTGCATGGTAGCAACAGTGACGTCCTGTTCCCTTTCTTTTCTGCCTGTGTCTCTGAGAACTGTTTCAATGCTGTCAAAAAGCATCTCCGCATACAGTCTGCCCGGCGAGGTCTCGTCGTAATTATCCAGGATAAGTTTCCTGTCCCTCTGGGCGACCTCCAGCTCTTCGTCCACCCTGAGATGCATCAGGCTTTCAAAAACGGCCCCCATGAGTTTTTCATCATTCCTGCCCTGGGCTATTGCAAGCAGCTCCTCCTTGATTCCTTCACGGTTATTGAAATTCCTCAGGGCCTCCACAGCAAAGCGCTTGGAATAGTCATTTCCCTTTTTTGCGGCATTAATCAGGCATTTCTTTGCCAGCTCCAGGAATTTATCAGGGTCAAATCCCCTGCAGCTGATGTTTCCATTCTGCACCCTTACCACCGCAGCGCCGGTGCTGATAGTCTTGCTGAAAGAAAGCTTGTGGGTAGGCTTGAATGCCAGGAGAACAAGGTCCTCGTAAATCTGGCCTGCTTCGGCATCCTGGCTTTTGTCTGCAAGCCCGAAGCCCAGTTTTGCTGCTCCTTTGCTGCCCTTCAGAACACCCTGTACTGCACTTTCCCATGCCCTGATAATCTCCTGCTGGGTAAGCGCATTGGTCTCCACCACCGCAGAAACAATGGCGGTGGCCTCCTTGTTTCCTGCCTCTACTCCTCTCAGGAGTGAATCATTCAGTTTCTGCATTTTCATTTACACCTGGGATACTCTGGTTTCTCGTTACTTATTGTGAATTTTCATGTATATAAACCTTTCGTTTAGTGTGAGTTTATGACAATTTCAGTCAGCAATAGATAAAATAAGGGGTATAGAGGGTTTTTATATAGTTTTCTCACTACTGTAATGCTGAGTACATGAGGGATAAGGTATGACCAGTACCAGTTCAAAAAAATACATTTATGCTTCACTGGGAGTCGGAATCGTCGGTGCCATCTTTTCACTGGCAGCAGGGGGAAGTTTCTTTAGCCTTATCGGCGCCTTTCTCTGCTTTGTCGGCACAATGGGTGCCGCGCTTTTCTGGAAATATGGATATATGATAATTCCTCTCATCACCCAGAGGACAAATATTATTATGATGGACAGGGCGGGCTATGAGATACCACCCTCCCAGGACGTTATTGTGAAAAACGTCGGGGGGGTTTATTATGCATCGGTCTTCCTCGGAATCAAGATTTTTGAGTCAACCACTGAAAAGGCATCGGACGATGCAATTGCATACAACCAGTTCTTTGAGCGAGCAATCTCAAACATCAAGCACGTAACCAAGATTGCCTACATGCTGTACGTTGAGGATGTGGCACAGAAAAGAAGGAACATTGAGGCCAAGAGAGCAGAGGCCCAGCTCAGGCTTGCCAGGGAAAGGGACAAGCCCCAGGCCGACCCTCTGACCATTGATAAATACGAGAGAGAAGTAGCAATCTGGGACATGCAGCTTCAGCGCCTCATCAGGGGTGTCAAGCCGATGGGTGTTATGGCATATGCCCAGACAACAGCAACCGGCCTCAGCAAGGACGCGGCTATTGCCGCAGCACGCTCCCAGTCAAATGAGCTGCGCACCCTTCTTGGCAATGCCCTGAACGTGGAAGTGACCCACCTTACCGGCGACCAGATGCTGAAGTGCTTTGAGTGGGAGAAATTCTATCCCACCAGCCCGCAGGAGCTGGAAGAGAGCGTGGTTTGAAAATGGTGCTAGGAGGAAAGCTCGTACTAACCAAGGTCCCAAACAAGGACATTTCCAAGCGCAATATTCTGGTGCATCCGCCGGAGCCGCCCATGAAAGTCCTGTTTGCCGACCCCAGGGATTCTGTTTATATCGGAAGGACCAAGATTTTCGATGTTCCGTTCTACTGGACGCACGAAAGCCTCGCCAACCCCCACATTGCAGTGTGCGGGATTTCAGGTTCAGGCAAGTCTTATTTCATCAAGACCTTCCTGTTGAGGGCTTCGTTTGTGTGGGATTCCAATGCTCTTATTTTGGACTGGGCAGGAGAGTACAAGAACTGGGTGAAGATGACCGGGGGAAAGGTTGTTTCACTCGGCCGCGGCTCATACCTCAACCTGCTGGATTTGGGGGGGATGAGGCCTTATGACCGTATCAAGCAGGTCATGAGGACCCTTGAGCTGCTCACAGATATAGGCAACTATCCGGAGCAGAGGAGGCTCACCGAGCAGGCAATAGAAAAGACATACCTGGAAAACAAGTTCAGGATGGACTCCCGGGAGCAGAAGGACGAGCTTGGAAAGCCCCTTACCCCGCCCACGCTCAAGGACGTGGTCCGCATACTTACCGAGGAAGCCCAGATGGGAAGCTATGAATTCCCTGCAGAGCTGGAAAACGCAATTTACAGGTTAAAGCAGTTCACCAAGTCAGGCGAGGACTTCTTTGCCCAGCAGAGCACGGTAAGCCTGGATGATATAGTTACTTCCGGGCTTGTAGACCTGGACCTGGTGGGCCTTCCTGACGAGACATCCCGTGCCCTTGCCGCACTTACAATGCTTCAGTTCATCAAAGAAAGAATGAGGCTTGCCGGCTCCATTGAAGGGGCAAGGAAAAGAGGCCTCAGGCTTATCGTGGTTCTCGACGAAGCGTGGAAGATAGGGAAGGACAACAACTCTGACGCAGTGATGATTGTGCGTGAAGGAAGAAAATACAACTTCGGCATGATTATCGCATCCCAGAACCCCACCGACATCAGCGAAGCAATCTTCAGCAACGTGGGAACAACGTTTATTCTAAAAGTCAAATTCGAAAGGTTCCTGGACTATCTCCAGGGCTCGCTGAATTTCAGCAACTATATGAGGGAGGAGATATCCCGCCTTGGCGTGGGCCAGGCGGCAGTGAACCTTTCAATGACCACCCCCACTCCATATCCCTCGACATTCCTTCTTCAGAAAATCGAGGGGGAGGAGCCCAGCAAGGAGTACTTCCTTGAACTCAAGGAGGTGCTTACCGAAACACAAAGGAGGGACATTTCAGTGGCAAGAAGCGTTTCATTCCTGAAGGAAGATGTAAGAAGAAGACTCAGGCAGTTTGGTTTGGGAGATGACAAGGTGGAGGAAATCACCAAGATGTTCGAAAAGAACAACCGGCGGCTCGATGTGGTGTCCTTTGTGATTACCCTGGAGCGTGACGGGGTTGCACGCAGGAACATCAGCGACTTTCTCAAGGACTCCGGGCTTGATGACATTACCATCATCAACATCTTCGGAAAAGTGGACCTGAAAAAGAGCGGCGGAGTCGGAAGAGAGATAAGCCAGGTTGTGCTTGAGGAATAGATACGATGAAAATCTGCATCGCAACCCAGAAGAGCGTGGAAGGAAAGCGTGCTGTCAAGGTCAAGGAAGACAGGATTATCAAGGCAATCCGGGCGATAAAGAAGGCACTTGGAATTGCCCAGATGAACGAGCTTTATGTTTCCGAGGAGCACCTGGAGGAGCACCTGAAGAGGAGGCGGTCCTTTGAAAAGAGCATACTTTTTGCAAGCGTGGTTGCCGGCCTTCTGGTGATTGCCGTCCTTGCGGCGCTGTTTCTTTCCGGACGCTTTGACCTGTGGGCGGTAGTATCGGCCCTGATTGTCGGGACTTTTGTGCTTGCGCTTCCCCTTTTCAAATATGCGCCTGCAGTGGAAAGCAAGGTTCCCAAGGTGATTGGCGCCCCCCCGCCTGCTCCTGAGGAAGAGCCGCCCCTGCCTGAGAAGGCAGCGGCAAAGCCTGCAGGAAAGAAAGCACAGGCCAAAAAGAAGAAGCCAGCCAGGAAAAAGCCAAAGAAAAAGAAGAGGTGAATATGAATGGCATTGCCTTTGCCGAAAATGGGCCAGAAAAAAGAAGAAAAGCCGGAAGAAAAAAAACCCGGGGCTGGGGATGAAGCCCATCCCCCGCAGGTAGACGGCTTCAAGGTCAAGGGAAAGCTGAAAAAAGGCAAGCTCAAGGACCTCCCCCCCATTCTGCGCTCTATTTCCTTTCTTGAGATTGCACCAGAGAAAGACCTGATCAATGTTATATATGTGGAAAGCAGGGACATCAATAAGAACCCCTATCTTTTCTCCATCGTGAAAATAAAGGAAGATGAGACTGAGGTTCTTTATACAATTCCGACCGGCATCAGTCCCCGAAAAAGGCGCATGGACATACTGCGCTACCTGTTCAACATCCTCTCTCTGCTGGATGATAACTACGAAGTAGAAAACAAGACTCTTTTCCAGCTGGTTGAAAATTCCATCAAGGACCTTTCCGATTCTGTGACCATGGACTACACCAAGCTCTACACGGCCTATGATTCAATGAAAAAGGAGGTTGGCGATTACAAGAGAAAAGTGACCCGGCTCACCGAGCAGGTCCAGGCACTTACCACCCAGAACTATGACCTCAAGGCAGAGAACGACGAGCTCAAACTCCGGGTTCAGGAGCTGGAATCCCTTTCAGAGGATGCCCTCAAATCCAAGCTCCAGGAATGGATTGCCGAGCACAGCGGCGCAGTCAACATCACCGAATTCAGCAGATTGTACAAGGTCTCCGAGGCCAGGGTTGAAGAGATTCTCAACAAGCTTGTAAGCGAAGGATACATTGAGGTCGTAAGGTAACATGGTGGACATCGACAAGGTGAAAATCCAGAAGAAGCTCTACAGGTTCGACATTAAGCGCCGCTATCAGTATGAAAACCACTACCGGGTTATTGAGCGGTCTCCTTTAGAGCAGATCAGGGACGAGCTCAACAAGCTTTTTGCATCCAAGGAAAAGGAAAAAAAGGCAAAGAAAAAAGAAGCCCCGCTGGCTGCGCCCTCCAAGCCGCCGGGAGGATTCAACTTTGCAGTTTTAGGGGCAGCTTTGCTTATTGCGCTTATTGTCCTGGGAATTGCCTGGATATACCTGACTGTCCAGCTGGCGCCTCCGCCTGAGGAGTTCAAGCCGGCCGCGGACAAGCCTGAGCTCATGAACACCATAGTTTCGGGCGAGGTCTTGAATTCGGGGCAAAGGGGCTCGCTGAATCATCGTGCTGCTGTTTTTGTCGAGTACAACACCAGCAACCTTGACAACTACACTATCATACTCACTCCGTATGAGCAGAAAATACCATCCGAGGTTTTTGTGCTCAATTCTGAAAAAATAGAGGCATCCATATATCCTGATTTCATGAGGGAGCTCAGGCACCGACTGGGCTCAAGAAATGTGATGCTCAACGAGATAAGCATCAAGCAGCTTGAAACTATTCCGGAAGGAGCGATTGTGATTGTGCCCAGCGGGGTTGTGCCCAAAGAGCTTCTTGGCTATGACAGTAGAATCTCAATGAACAAGCTTGCCAACCGCGGGGTGGTGGTCATATATATCGGACAGCCGTTTACCCAGATGCTCAATGGAACCCTGGCGGTCTCGACCCCCAAGGAAAAGCTGAACGAGCTGCCGGTGACATTTGATGAGACCACCCCTCTGCAGTCCGAGCAGAATTTCAGCCTTTTCCAGCCGCTTTACCGGGCCGGCTCCAAGGGAACCTGGGTTAGCCGGATTGCCTACGGCTCGGTCAGCGTGGTCCGGAGAAACAACGGAGCATTTGTCTTTGTGCCCCAGACACTGGACGGCGGATGGAGAAATGATTACGAACTTGCTGCAAATGATATTTCAAGGATAGTGTTTGAGATTCCCTGGGCCAACTCCCTTGCGTCCAATACCACCTACCAGTTTGTCAACCAGAGCAGCTATGTTGGTGAAAGATATTTCTTTACAGAGGGTTTCGAGCCAAAAAGGACTTCGGTAAGGGTGGATTTCATCGGCGAATCTTCAGCATCCAAATATCCGGTAAGGGAAACCCTTTACATCTATCTTGAAAAGGAAACCAATAGCAACCTCTATATCCAGGAAGGCGTAAATGTAATCCCCACAAACCTCACCAACAATCCGGTCAGGCTGAACGCGGAGATGAAGGAGCCTGAGCCCGGTCAGCCCAATATGTTCCTGTTGCTTGTGGATGAGAACGGCTCTCAGGTGGAGACCTATCCACAGGGAAACGTAAACGTCCAGGCCGACCGCTCGTTTGACGTTGGCATATTCGGGAAAGAAGGCGAATACATAATGCAGCTGATTGACGACCAGAGCAGGGTTTATGCCCAGACCTATCTGAATGTAGTCTCCATAGATGTAAGCTACCGCGGACTGGACAGCAGGAGGCGCTCCACCTATGTCTTCAGTATTGCCATGGACAACCAGCCGGTTACCATTGATACCATTTCCCTGGAAATAGACGATGGAAGGTACGGAACATATGAATTCAATGATGTCTCAACAATAAGGGTAGACCTTGAGCGCTACACTGGCAGCACCAACCAGAGGCTGCCGGATGGTGTGCATACGTTTGAGTTTGTTTCTTCCGGCCTCAGGGAAACTGTTACCGTGAAGCATGAAAGCCCGCCCAGCATTTTCACCGACCCGCTGTTCTGGGTTACCGTAATTCTCACAGCAGTAATCGTAGGCTTTGGCGTCTACTTTGCAAGGCAGGAGGAAATATTCTACTCCCTTGACATACCAGACTTCCCGCCGGTGGCCAGAACCAAGATACCTCTCTCCCAGGATGTGGTTCTCAGCCTTTTCTCAAAGGTGAATGAAAATTACCACTGGGAATTCACGCCGCTGACCACTTCCGAAATAAAAAGTGCCTTCAAGGGGGTGTTCTACAAGGGAAGGCCCATCTTCATAACTGATTACAATGTGGAGTTCCTGCTGGAGCAGCTCGAGAAAAAGGAACTGGTTAGCGAGGCAATGGAATACTATGGGCTTGCCGAATGGGAGGAGAAAACCAAGCATTCCATCGATTATCTTGCCATTATGAGAAAGCTCAGGGACATATGCGTGAATAATGCGGTCCCGTTCACCGGCCTTGGAGAATCCAAAAAAGCAGACAGTGTAATCACCGTGGTGGGCCAGCAGATGTTCCTGCACTTCTTTGAAGGGGAGAAGCGTGTCAAGGAGCTGCTTGAGGGCGTTCTCAATACCATTGGGAAAGGAATAACGATAATCGTGTTTAAGGACATTGGAGAGAAAGAGAAATTCAGGGAATTGGTTGATTCGTCTCCGACCGTAGCACCCCTCATACTCAAGATGGAGGCCGAAAGCAAGTCCCTGCTGCTCTACACTGCTGATGAGCTTGAGGATATGATAAAGGAATTCAAGAGCATGTAGCTGCTAGAGGACCTCCAGCACAGCCTCTGCATTGAGGCCAAGGTTTTTCATGAAGCCCGCTTCAGTCAGGGTGAGCCACCGGCACTCTTCATGCTCCCCACTGAGGGTTACGTTGTCCCCGTCGCTCTCTCCCTGGTATACGATGTACACGGAATGCTTCTGGTTGCCTTCCTTTTCATACGTGGCAGATGTGATGGTCAGCAGTTTCAGGTTTTTCGGAACCAGCCCGGTTTCTTCCCTGGTTTCCCGGACTGCTGATTTTTCAGGGCCTTCCCCCCATTCTACCTGGCCTCCCGGAAACTCCCAGATGCCGTTTTTTCTCTTCAGAAGAAGTAAGCGGTCCCTGTTGAAAAGGACCACATAAGAGTTGAGTTCCTGTATCTTCAAAAGAATCAGCCCTTACAGATAAACCTTGTCAAGAAGTTCGCTCATCTTCTTTTCATCAATGAATTCCAAAAACCGGTTGCATTGCTCGCATCTGAACTCCCAGCAGGAAGCTGATTCAAAATCAATTATGGTGGACATGCCGCAGGAGGGGCAGAAGTAATACTGCTCCCCCTCTTCGCTGCAAAGTGAGTTTATTTTGCTGCTCTGCTCATCCGCCCATTTTTCTATTCTTTCGTGGTTTAGCGACCAGCTGTAGGAATACCAACCTGTTTCGCTGTCCCTTTCCCTCAGATAGTTGACAAGACCTTCATTGTGCAGCTTGTTGAGAGTGGCCCTTACGTCGCTGATTTTGATTTTCAGCTTCTTGGCAAGCTCCTCATCGCTGTGGTCGCTGTAGAAATTTCTTACAATCGCGATGGCGTTTTCACCCCCGATTTCAATAAGCATCTGTCTTACTGATGCATCACTGAGGATTGCGGTAATCTGCTTCTTTACCCTGGCCTCTTCGCTCCTCGGTTTTTGCGCCCTGGGGGCATCTTCCTTTCTTTTTGCAGGTTTTGTTTTTTTACTGGCCGCCTTTTTCTTCACTGTTTTGCTGGCCCTTTTCTTGACTGCCTTTTTTGCTCTTTTCTTTACCGCGGCCTTTGTTTTCTTCTTTGCCACTTTCTTTTTACCGGCTGATTTCAGAGGTTTTTTCTTTTTAGTAGGAGAAGGTTTTTTCCTCCTTTTTGTAGTAGGGGATTTCTTTTTCTTCTTAACTCTGTCTTTTGCCAAATTACCACCAGTCCATCCAACTCAATAACACTATAATTGCTCATTCTTCATATTTAAATGTTTTGGCTGGCAATCCTTTCTCCAACCCTTTTTCCGACGATAATCATCATCTTCAGCTCATCCTTGTCTTTTACGTCCATTGCCTCAATCTGCCTGAGGCGGTTCTGATACCGCCGGTAGGCCTTTACTGCCGCGGCATAGGCATCCCGTACATGGACCACCTCTATGCTCCTTCCAATAGCCTTCTTCTCGGCCCTGGTGAGGCTTGCGGAAGGGGAGAATACCCTGGCATTCAGCCTTGCTGCCATTTTCTGCACAAAATAAGAAGGGGGAGAAGTATCAGAAGCAATGAGGACGGGAATGCCGTGTGTGGAGACCAGGGTGATGATTTTCTCATCGCTGGCTTCTTTCTCACAGCCGGACGCTACCATCTCCCCATTCAGGTTCAGCACCGCATAGCCGGTATTTATCCCCGGGTCAATTCCTACTATGACGTAAATCAGTCCACCTCCCCTGCCAGGCCCCTGTATATCTTCATCAGTTCCCGGGTGCTTTTCTTAAGTGAATACTCTTCCGAGCTTTTTCTGGCCTCCAGAGCCATTTTTCTTCTTTTTTTATCGTTTTTCAGCAGACCGTCCATAGCCCCGGCCAGTTTCAGGACATTGTCCGGCTCTACCAGGATGCCTGTTTTGCCGTTTTCAATCACCTCTTTTGCCCCCAGCCTGCTTACTCCAATAACCGGCAGGCCGGTATGCATTGCCTCAATGAACGTGAGGCCGAATGTTTCGGTATCTGAGGCAGAGGCAAAGATGTCTGCCGCCGAATATGCCGCAGTTAGGTCTTCAAGGTATCCAGTGAAGACCACCCTTTCAAGCTCCAGGGCATGTGCAAGCCGTTTCATCTCTTCCATATAGGGCCCCTTTCCTGCAATCACCAGGACCCTGCCCGGTTCTTCTATCATCCTGAACGCCTGCAACAGCACATCCGGCTTTTTCTCAAAGCTTATCCTGCCCAGGTAAAGCACGACTTTGTCTGTTTTCCGGATGCCAAACTGTTCCCTGAATTCAGAGCCCTTCTCCGGGTCCCTGGTGAACTTCTTTAAGTCCACTCCGTTGGGAAGGTAGGCTGCATTTTCAACCCCATAGGAGCGCAGCTCGCTTACCAGCTCACGGGTAGGGGCAGTAACCGCATCGGCCATGCCAAAGGCGTGCCTTATCAGTTTTTTGACCGTATATTCGCTGATGCTTTCAAAGGGCTTGGGCAGCTTGCCGTTGAGCAGGTGGGGAACATAATCAGGATAATGTGTATGGTATGTGGCCACCACCGGGATGCCCCTTCTTTTGGCTGCGATGATGCCCTGCAGTCCCAGAAGCACCGGGGCATGGGCATGAACGATATCCGGATTTTCCTTGTCCAGCAGGCTGCTGACCCGTTTGTAGTTAAGAGAGGATATCCTGTATCCCTCATAGAAAGGAAACTGTTTTGCCGGAACCCAGCGTATTCTGAAGTTTTTTGAGCGTTTTTCAGTTCTGAGTTTTTTGCCCCCCGGGGCAAAAAGAACAATGCTGTTGTTTCTGGACAGTACCCTCACTGAGTCGGAGATGCATGTCACCACGCCATTTACCTGTGGAAAATAGGTATCTGTGAAAACAGCTATTTTCATGCATTTACCTTTGCCAATGAAAGTTTAAAAATAAAAAGAAAAAGTTATTGGGTTGTATTGGTGGCGTTGGTTTCATTGCCCCCGCCGGTTTCGTTGGCTTCTTCACCGTACTGGTCCACATACTCCATGAAATCCAGAATGTCGCTCTCATTGCCTGATTCGTTCTGGTTTGTGTCCGGTTCTTCTTCCTCTTCCTCCGGTACTGCGATCTCAGTGCAGAAGTCTTTCTTTTCAGGGTCCTGCACCTGCTCGCAGTAGCTGGAGTCCTGGTATGCCCCGGCCAGTTCGGTATAGCAGTCATCCCTGAAAGACTGGTCCTGGATTGTGGGGCATATTCCCTCGTCCAAGGTTAGCGGGACGATTGAAACCAGGCAGCGGCCTCTGCGGTCCCCGGCATATTCACAAAGGTCCTTTCTCTCAAGGTCCAGAGCAATTGTTGCGATGCACTTGTCCCTTTCCTCTCCTTCCTTTGTGGTGAAGCAGCCCACCAGCCTGACCTGCTGCTCCCGCTCTTTTTCCAGGGCGGTTATTGCACCGGTGCTAAGGTTCTGGGGAGCCTCGATTGCGCTGCTCATCGAGCTGAAGGAGACCAGGCTGGTATTCTTGTAGTGCACTGTGCCCTCCTGCTCATATGTAACACTTCTTTCGTGCATGTAACCGCTACGGTTGTTGACGCACATTGTTACATTGAAGATTTTTGGTGTGTTGATGCCTATTCCGAACCTTGCAGCATCTCCTACCGATGCATCGGTATAGTCGATTTGGTAGCTGATTTCCCTGCAGTTGCTGCGGTTGGTTATGTTGGGGCTCAGCCTGATGTATCCCTGGTCAAGCAGGTACTGGGTGTTCCGCACACCGTTTTCAATGAGGGTGTCATTGAGCAGCTTGACCTCCAGGGACCTCATGTAGTTCTCTACTCTGGATTTGCCCTTTACTGAAGAGCACACTTCCTCTCCGGGAGGATATTCAATGCAGAGCACGGTGTCGTTTTCCAGGTAATAGGCCTTTTTGTTTGAAAGCAGGTTCCGGACTTCTACAAGTTGTCTGTCGCCATTGGAGGTAAGCCCATATTCTGTTACGTAACCGTCTGCGGTTTCGGTGTATGCATAGATATAGTTGTCATGCCCCTTGCCGAAGGACACGCCTTTCAGAAGCAGAGCTTCTGCTTCGGAAACATCCTCTTCCTGCTCCGGGATTTCCGGCGTTTCTGCTGTAAAAACAAAATAAACAGCCAGTGCCGATAGCAGCAGGACTACTAACAATATTGTTTTTTCCTGATAGTCCATAAAGAAAACCTCATTTTGCAATTTGCAATTTATATATAACCCTTAAAAAGATTCTTTCATTTTTTATTGTTCTAAACGAAAGGTGATTACTATGGGATTCTTGGATTCATTGATTGGCGGAGAAAAACCCACCGAAGCTCCAGAAGCGGGAGCAAAGGGAAAAACAAACCCCTTTGCCGTCTCTCTTTTATTTCACCCCCTGAGGCTGTCAGCGCATGGCAGCAATTCAATCAATCTGATTGTAAAGGTCAGGAACGTCTCTTCTGACGTTCAGCTTACTTCAATTGATGCCCTCCTGCCGAAGAATTCCCTTATCGGCTTTGACAAGCCGGGCATAAACAAGGGAGTGGAAAAAAGGCTTGGGGAGCTGAAGCCGGGCGAGGAAACAGAGGTATCCATACCGATGTGGGCCAACAACCAGACTGAAGACGGGAAGTATGAGGTAGAAGTTACTGTTTTTTCCCATTACATCGGCTACGACAAGGTCCTGAGCTACCTGAAAAAGCAGGCTTCTTTCCGGGTTGTCTAGCTCTCAAGGCTGTTTCTGAGCTCGTCGATGGCATTGGCGATTTTTGTTCCCTTTTCAGTGAGCTTGACCACCCTTTTCTTTCCCCTGCTTTCCACTGTGAGTATATTCTCCTCTTCCAGCTTTGACACCAGATTTGTGACGTAGACATAGGTGGTGTCGGTTGCCTTGGCCAGCCTGGAGAGGTGCCAGGCTGTTTCAGTGTCTTTCAGCACCGACATTATCTTGCAGGGCTTGGGCCGTGCGAAAAGATGGAACATAAGGCGCATATCTTTCATTAAGTATTAAAATGGAACGCACGGTTTTTACCGTCGGTGTCTCGACGATAGGTTTATAAAATATCGATTGAATATAGTCGTGTCAATTAATTTCCTTGACAAGTCCGGACGTTTGGCCGGACATGGGAGGTTGACAAAAGCCTAATAGGTGAATTATATGGCAAGGAAAGTAGGATCTGAAAAAATCAGAAGGGAAGATGGATTTCTGTATTATGTCGGCAAGGACGGGTATGTTTGGGCTGCTCCTATGAAGCACAACAAGAGGGGCAGGAAAAAGAAGGTTGGCAGCGAAAAAATAGACAAGCGCTCCGGCTATATGTATTATCTCGGAAGCGATGGCTACGTTTATGAGACCAAGCTCAAAAACGCATAATCTTTCCTATCCTTTTTTAAACAATCCTTTACTTTATTTTTTTAATCTCTATTTATGAGGTGAAAATATGCGGATAGTTATATCAGATACTGCCAGCGGAAAAAGTTACCAGGTGGAACTGCCCAAGGAAAAGGAGGCCCAGATAGCGGGCAAGAAAATAGGGGATGAGCTTGACGGCAACCTTGTGGGTGCGGCAGGCTATACTCTTGAGCTTACCGGCGGAAGCGACGACAGCGGATTTCCAATGCGAAGGGAGGTGTTCGGCCCTGTCAAAAAGAAGGTGCTTACCAGCAAAGGCGTTGGTTTCAATGCAAAAAGAAAAGGGGAGAGAAAAAGAAAGGTAATCCGGGGCAATACCTATTCTTCTGATATTGTGCAGGTCAACACCAAAGTGAAAAAAGCAGGCGCGACTCCTCTTGACCAGCTTTTCAAGAAGGAGGAAAAGGAGAGTAAATAATGCAGGCCGACATGAATATCGGAATGCTTGGTCATGTTGACCACGGCAAAACCACGCTGACAAGAGCGCTTACCGGAAAGTGGACAGACACCCACAGCGAGGAAATAAAAAGGGGAATCTCAATCAGGCTGGGATATGCCGATGCTGAAATCTACAGGTGTGAGAAGACCGGCAAGCTTTGTCCTTCCGAGGAAGCCTGCAAGGAAGACGGCGGCAAGCCCAAGCTTCTGAGAAAGGTGTCCATAGTGGATGCTCCCGGCCATGAAACCCTGATGACTACAGTTATCTCCGCCACCAGCATCCTGGACGGTGTAATATTCCTTATAGCAGCAAACGAGCCCTGCCCCCAGCCCCAGACTGCAGAACACCTGCTTGTGCTGGATTCTACCGGTGTGGACAAGATTGTGGTGGTACAGACAAAGGTTGACCTTGTGAGCAAGGAGCAGGCCCTGGAAAACCAGAAGCAGATAAGAGAATTTCTAAAGGGGACAATAGCTGAAAATGCCCCCATAATACCGGTTGCTGCAAACTATGGCACCAATATAGATGTTCTGCTGGGCACTATCAACAAGGTTATGGAGCCTCCGGAAAGGGACAGGGATGCCCAGCTGAGGCTTTATGTGTCACGCTCATTTGATATTAACCGCCCCGGAGCTGAAATCGCCGGTTTGAAGGGCGGGGTACTGGGAGGCTCCATTGTACAGGGCTTCCTGAAGACAGGCGAGGAAATAGAGATAAGACCGGGCATAACCAAGAAAGAAGGGGGCCGCCCCTCCCCTGTGAAATGCCAGGTGCAGGGCCTCATGGAAGGGGGCGATGCCCTGGATACCGCAACCACGGGAGGGCTGGTGGCTATTGGCACCACTCTTGACCCCTCCCTGACCAAATCTGATGCCCTGGTGGGCTCGGTAGTGGGCCGGGTTGGCGAGGTTCCTGAGCCGGTGGACACCATCAAGGTAAAATACAAGATGCTCGAAAGAAAGGACGTAAAGAACACCCCTCTCAGGGAGAATGAGCCCATTGTGGTCAATGTTCATACCTCAACCGGGGTCGGGCTTATTGCAAAACTTTCCAAAGGGGTTGCCACCATCAAGCTCAAAAAGCCGACCGTGGTATATGAAGGAATGCACACCGCGCTTTCCAAGAGAATGGGCCAGAGGTGGAGGCTCTCCGCCTGGGGCCAGATTGTCTCCTGAATGTTCATCAAGCTGAGGTCGCCTAGTCTGGTAGGGCGCAAGGTTGCTAACCTTGTGTGCTTTGCACTCGGGAGTTCAAATCTCCCCCTCAGCGCTTTTTCTGTGCTTTTGTTTTTCTTTTGATGCAGGCGTACTGCTCCTGGGTTATGTACCTGGCCGCAATCCTCAGGAGCTGCTCTTCAGAAACAGTTGTTATATTGCCGTCGCTGCCTTCATACATGTAGGGGCAGTGGTAGATGCTCCCGTCAGGCGCGATTGTCAGGGAAGAGCCTGCGCCCATCTGGCAGATGCCTTTTACAGAGGTGCTGTGGCTGAGATTAAAGTCGCTGCATTCCTTTGCAAGCCGCAGCAGCCTGGCCCTTCTGAAAGGATTAAGGTCAGGCTCAAAATCAACATTGCACACAAAAAAGATGCCGTTGTCGTTGGCGGCCTTTTTCAGCTCCCTCAGCCTGGCCGGCTTTTTGAGGTCCCTTCTGGAAACCACATAATTCATTCCCAGGCGGGTCAGCCCTTCTTCCGGCTGGTTCCGCGAATCCCGGAATGCGCTTATCAGCATCCGGACATTCCCTGCAATGGTTTTTGGGGTTCCCTGGTATTCCCTGCCGGAGAAAAAGTCTTTGTCCAGGAATCCGTTGCCAAGCAGGCTTATCATGACGTTGCTTCCCAAAGCCGCAAGAAGCTCACACGTCTCAGGCTCCAGGTAATCCCCGGATGTGAAGAGGTAGGATGAAATGCCCCTTGCCTCTGCATATTGTATTTTCTCCAGAGTCTCCCCCTTCACCATGGGATGAAGGGGCCCCCCTCTCCCGTTTATCGTGATAAACTTTGTGCCGAATTTTTCTGAGAATTCGGAAATAAGGCTGAAAATTTTCCACCTGGGAAGCGCCCCCTCTCTTTCCTTCAGTATCGCATCGTCCTTCTGCATTACACACCCCGGGCAGCCTTTGTCACAGTGGAAGGAAGCGGGCAGGTTCAAAATCGCAACAGAGTTTTCAAGAAGGTTCCCCAGTTTTTTCGGATGGCTGGAAACTGCCATGAATTCCAGCTTTCGGGTTATCTCAAGTTTTCTTTTCATGGGCCAACATGTTAAATTGAGTTAATAAGCATTTTTAAACATTTTCATGCACAATTATTTCAGAAGATAAGATGGCTTCTCCCAGATGTCCAAAGTGCGGAAAAGAGCTGGAAAGCTCTGATATTGTATTCACCGGAATGGCAGTGAGATGTGGGGACTGCGGATATGATGGGCCTCCGCTCAAGACTGGGGATTCTTATTATGAAATGCTGAAGAAAAGAAAATCCGAGGAAGCGCCCAGCGATTTTGAGATTGACATGAGCCTTTCGTCTATTTTCTTTAAAATGGCACTTGTCAGCCTTTTTGCATTCATTATTTCACTTTATTCCATTGAAATGAAGGAATTTACCATTGCTGCCTTTATAGGATTTATCCTGTTTTCTGCATTCCATTTCTTTGCCAGAAACGGCGGATGATTCAGGAATATTCGCTGAAAAGGCTCTTTTTCAGTATATCCAGCATGCACCTGGGCTCCTGCCCCATCCTTACCAGGGTGGTCTGGCCCCTTACTCCCTTGCCGCTGGGAGTTGTGGTTATGAGCCCCAGGACCTCGAGGTCGTTCAAATACTCCTTGTACCATCTGGAGCTGCGGGGCCGTTTTCTCAGATTTTTGCAGATTTTTTCGTATTCTTCGTACACTTCCCCCGAAAAAAGCATGCTGTTTTCAAAGCCCTGCAGCCGGGCATACCTGCTGCCGGAGACTGAAAGGTCGCATATGGCGTAAAGCACTATCTGGTGCATCTCGGGAAGTGTATTGACTGTTTCAATTGTGAGGTCAACCTCCACCTTTTTCCGGGCGGTTTCAACATCTTCATCGGTCACCTTGTTCTTCCCATTCTGCTGTGCAATCTCCCCTGCCTTGTTGAGAAGTTTGAGCGCATAGCGGGCATCCCCGCTTTCCTGTGATGTTATTGCTGCAGTGAGGTTGATTGCAGAGGAGTTTACCACTTCTTTCTCAAACCCTTTCTCAGCCCGCTGCTCCAGTATCCTCTGGAGCTGCTCAGCGGTGTAGGGCTGGAATATCATTTCTGTTTCATAGAGGCTGCTCTTGCTTCTGGGATCCAGCGAATCCTTAAAGGACAGCTTGTTGGATATGCCCACCATGCTAACCCCTCCCCCGTTTATCTCATCGTTTGCCCTGGTCAGGGTATAAACAAGCTCATCAAGGTCCTTGGTCATGTCTATTTCATCCAGGATTACTACCATCTGCTCGCCTCCGGAGCAGATTTCAACAAGCTTTTCATAAAGGAACGGCAGTCCGAAGCCGGATTTCTCAAGCTCGGGAACATAATTCTTCATTATCTTCTGCATTATCCTGTAGCGGGAGTTGTATATTCTGCAGTTTACGTAGTGCATGCTTGTTTTCTTTTCCCTGCCTGCCTCCAAAAAATCTTCCATGACCCGTTTCATGCAGCAGGTCTTTCCTGTTCCTGTTTTTCCGTACATGAACAGGTTTCTTGGCTTCTGTCCCTTGAGCGCCGGGGAAACTACAGTCATTATCTCTTCTATGTGCTGCTCCCGGAAAGGCAACTCCTTTGGTACGTAGTGGGGAGATAGAACTGATAGATTTCTAAAGATGGATTTCTGTGAAAGTATTCTGTCAAAAGAAGCCATAACACTCTTCTTGCTGGCAAATTCTTTTTAACAAATGCCCATTCGGCTAGTCTTTAAATAGTTTCCCCTATAGAGTAGGAATTACTACTTGAATGAGGCGAATGCCATGATAGTTGGAGAACGAATACTGGAAGTTAGCGGAAACAAAAAGAAAAGGGAACCGGTCAAGGGCCTGAACATCAACATCGCACTCGAAGAAGTCAAAAAAGGCGATGAATATCTGGAAATCACTTATGTTTATACCGCATCCTACAATGAAGATGTCGGTGAAATCAAAATCAAGGGCGTTCTTCTGGGAAAGGAAGAGGACAAGAAAATCAAAGAGATACTGGATACCTGGAAAAAGGAAAAGAAAGTTCCGGAGGATTACGCAACCACGGTTCTCAGCGCAATCAATTACAGCGGAAGTGCAAACGGCACCCTGCTTGCAAGGGTACTTGGCCTTACCGCACCTTTGATTCCGCCCAGGATTCAGCTTTCCAGGGCTGAAAAGAAGTAATTCTTTTTTCCCCTAATTTTTATACAATTCTGCACTTCCCTTCAGTATATAGAATAGTGCGACCGGCTGGGAAAGCTCTCTGACATCGCCTTTTCTAAAACCCGTTGTTTCATCCTTTATGGCCAGTTCAGGCACATCTTCCAGGAATTTAATCTTGATTTCGGTAGGGCTTTCCAGGAGGGCATCTCTCAGTGGCTGGAACGAATCAACGTCTTTTACGATTTTTGCAACAAGGCCAGTTTCCCCGTGTATGCTGTTGGGAACCCTTATCAGTTTGCTGAGGTCCTGGGTTACGCCTGCGTCTGTGTTAACCGAGCTTACCGGCAGGGATTCTGCCACTGCCTGAAGCCTGGAGAGGAGGTCATTGAGCTTCAGGGAGGTCTTGCTCCAGTTCCCCTCCCGGATGCCGCCGACAAAGAAATCCCGTTTTTCTTTTTTTGAAAACAGCCGGGATAGCCTGGTCGGCTTATTTTCCAGGACCTGGATTGTTTTTCTGGCAAGCCTTCCCCGGTAACCTCCTTCTTCAGGAACAGGGCCCATGAGCTTCTTGGGGCTGGTGTCAGTAAAACGGAAAAAATCCCCGTAGTTCAGACCCTGTCCCATGATGTAATCCACAAGCTCCCTTCTTTCGTCTCCCCCAAGGGCAATGTAAGCAGGGTCCCTGACATGCACATGATAGCCCCTGTTTCCGGAGAATACGGTGGTAATATGCTCCCTCTTGATTCCGAAATCGTTGAGAAGGAAATCGTTTACCAGCCTCTGCAGGTCCTCTTTTATTTCATCAAGCTTGGGGTATGCCCCGTACCTGCCTTCGGCATGGATGTCAAGGTCAAAGATAAGGTCTGCGCCTTTCCATTGCTTTTTCTGCATGGGTGTGGCTCCGGGAAATCCATAGTATGCCGCTGAATGGGAAACAAACAATGGGGTGTTGTTGCAGAGGTAGGTCCGGAATGCGGAAAGGTTTGCAAAATCAAGATGCCTCGCGTCAATCTTTTTTACATTACCAACCCCGAATTCCCGCTGCTCCAGGGAGGGTATCGAGAACTCTGCAATCTCATAGTAGGCAGCAAAAATCTGCTTTATTTTCTTGAGGTCTTCGGGTCTCATTTCAAAATCTCCTTTTTCCTGGATTCGCTGAGCTTGTGCCATCTTACCGGATTTCCTGTCCTGCAGGAAGCCACGCAGAGGCCGTAGCTCATTACCGTAGAGCAGGACGGAACATTGTAGCCCTTTCTCCTCAGGTGCTTTATCTGGTACCGGGTTGTTTTCTCATTGAAATCAGGCAGCTGGGCATATATGCCGGTGATTGCATCCTCCCCCATTCCTATCGCATTCAGGTAGGTGGCCAGGTACCATCTTGCCGAATGGTTGAGGTTCTGGTGCTTCTTTGCACTTTCCAGCAGGTTCAGTATGCAGGGGGGGTGGTCCCCCTCTTTCGCGTTTATGGTGGTCTCGCTTTTGGGAAGCTCCTCAATAATGCGCTCTGCTATATGCTTTACCTGCTTGGGAGGGTCCCTGACAACGGGTATATCCTCGGTATGCTTGCGGACTGCCTCTTCAACCAGCCTTCTCAGGTCATTGTCGTTTATCTCCACGAATCCGTTTGTCAGCTTTCTGTTGACCAAGCGGTAATATGGGGAGCGGACACTGAACCTCACATAGGTGGGGAGGTCCAGCAGCATAGTATTGTTCCTGTTTTCCGGGAAGATGTCGAAACGGGCGGCTACTCTCTCTACTGTTTTTTTGTCCTCTTTGTCCAGATGGCTCCGCACTACTTTTGATTCATTAACTGCGAATTTATTGGTGAGAAACGTGTTCTTCATGAAGCCCAGAATCATTCTTGCCGCTGCAAATGATGCAATATCCTCCTTTTTTCCCTCCTGGTTCAGAACAACCCTGGCTTTGCTTTCCCCCCGGAGTGCTTTTTTTATCCTTTCCGCGCCAAGCTCCAGGACCCTGTCGGTCAGGTGTATATTCTGCACAATCTGCTTGGCTTCGCTGGAGAAAGGGTATTTCAAGGCAAAATCAAGGTCATCCATAATCATCTTTTCTTTTTTATTTTTTTATGTTTTTGGAATCTTTTGCCGTGGAAGCTTATTGTCAGGTATCCTATGTCAAATGCAATTATTGAGAAAAAGAAATCCCATCTTCCGATAAGAACCAGCGCCAGGGAGCCTATCTGGAGTAGGGGCCGGTATGTTTCCAGGAGCCTCCATCTGCCTATGAAGTCAATCTCGTCCAGGAACCCCAGAAGCAGGAAGTACACAAACAGATAAATAACAATCTCCGGCAGCCCGAAGAAGAGGAGGGAAAGCGAAGCCACCAGGAATCCCAGCCGGTGCGCAAGGGTGTCAATTTTTCTTGCAAACACCATCGCAACCAGAACTCCAAGGAAAAGCATGGCAAAGCTCGCATTGCTGATAAGATAGCCTATGCCCAGTCCGTAAAGGGCTGCCAGCACAAACTTTATGGGGTGCTTGCTTTTGATGTCATCGTCCAGCCAGTCAACTGTCTTGACCAGGACGCCGGTGAAGAAAGCAAGAATGTAGTGTACGAGCATCTTATCACTTAATGAAAGGTGAGATTATTATAGGAAACGCAATGGTTGCGTCACAGTCCACAGTTACATGGGTTGCTTTCTCCTTGATTTTCCCCCAGGAAATCCCCTCATTTGTCCGTGCCCCGCTCAGGGAGCCGTCCCAGGGTGAGGAGGTTGTTACGTAAACGGCATAGTCAAACCCCCCTCTCAGCAGGTTGATTCCGATTGCATGGTGCTTGGAAATACCACCCCCCAGTATAATCCCCCCGCTTTTTTCTGCATCCAGGGAAACCCGGGCAAGCGCTTCCATGTCCCTGGTAACGTCTATTGAGAATTTATTGTCCTGTTTTTTGTAAAAGTAAGTCTGAAGTCCTATTGCCGAGTCGGTTATGCCTGGTGAAAACACCGGAATGTCGTTTTTTGTGCACCAGTGAAGAAACGAATCCTCTGCCGTTTTCCCGCCGATTTTTTTTGCAAGCTCGGAAGGGGCAACAGTCTTTCCTTCCAGCTCCCTGAAAACCGGCATCATGAAGCTCTCAAGGTACTGATAGCATTCGTTCGGCACCAGGATATTGCCAATCCTGTTTATCTGTTGCTTGTGCAGCTCTGAATCATCCATCAGAAAATCCCCGATAAGATAGTCCTTTTCCGACCGGATGATATCGTGGTCCAGGCTTCCCCCCGCGGTGATTATGGCGTCCACCAGTTTCTTCTTGCACATTTCCTTTATGATGCCCCTGAGGCCGGAAGCCACCATGTTGGACGTGAAAGTGAAAAAAACAGTTGCATTTTCATCCTTCATTTTCCTGATTATCCCCACCGCTTTTCCTATGTTGGTGGCCTGGAACCCTACATTTTCAAGATTTTCATAAGGGTTTTCGAAGTCAATATCCCTGACTTTTTCCATGGGAAATGTTGGATGAGAAGAATATAAAAAACAGGGCTAAACTGCAAAGGCAAGCTCTTCTGCCAGGTCGGATGCGCAGTAGCTGTACCCGTGCGTTTTCTTTAACCTGTTTCCGGCCCGCCCAGCAATCGCGGCTGCGGCCTGCATGGCTTTCATGGGCGGATTCTTGCAGGCAAGGGCAGCCACCAGCCCGGCCAGCACGTCTCCGGTTCCCCCCTTTGTCATTCCCGGGTTGTGCACCCTGTTTTTCACAACTTTTCTGCCGTCGCTGATGATGTCAGCCGGGCCTTTCTTCAGGATAAAGCACCGGTTCTTTGCCGCTGCTATCTTAACATTCATTTCTGTGCCCGGCTTGCCAAAGAGCATCCGGAATTCGCCTTCATGAGGGGTGAGTATGGTTCCTGCAGGTATCTTCCCCTTGATGCGTTTCAGCCCGTCCGCATCAACCACCAGCCTTGGCCCTTTCAGCTTTTTCATGTCAAATTTCGCTTCTGCAAGCCCGGTGCCGAAGAGCACGCAGTCCATGTCCATGAGCCCTTTCATGTCATACACAACAATGGCCTCCGGTATTGTCTTGACCGCATTAATCAGGTGGGAATCCTTCTGTCCCGGCAGAAGGAACACCAGGTCCACAAACCGCCTGGCTGCCAGGATCGCAAGCATCGGGGCTCCGTGGAAGGTTTTGCTTCCGCCCACAATGAGCAGCTTGCCATTTTCCCCCTTATGGGAATCCTTTTCCGGGGTGTGCAGGGAAACCTTCATGGATGAGTATCTGGTTTCAGATTTATATTTTGTTGGATTGAAATATGTGCATGAACGGGCCTTCCATAGGCATTGATAGTTCAGGCAGGGTTTCACTTCTTCCTTTCCGGTATCTTTCCAGGCACGGGCTTATTGCCGGCAGCACCGGCACCGGGAAAAGCAGGACCATGCAGGTGCTCGCCGAGCAGCTTTCCGATGCCGGAGTCAATGTTTTTGTTTCCGATGTAAAAGGGGACGCATCCGGTTTCTGCGCCGCCGGAAAGGAAAATGAAAGAAACAGGCTTGCGCCCTATCAGCCCCGGCCGCTGAAGGCAAACTACTGGAGCATAGGAAACCGGCTGGTGCCACTCAGGTTTTCGCTGTCCGATGCCGGGCCGGTCCTGCTTTCCCGGCTGCTTTCCCTGAATTCCACCCAGGAAAGCAATCTTGCCCTGGCATTTTCATATGCAGGCAAAAACAAAAGACAGGTGGATGGCCTGGAGGACCTTCTGGACCTGCTGGATGAGTTGCTTGAAAAAAAACAGAGGGGGCTGAACCCCTCCAGCGTGTCTGTGATTGAGCGGAAGGTTCTTGCCCTGCAGGAATCCGGGGCAGGCGCGCTTTTTGGAAAGCCGGACGTTTCGCTTTCAAGCCTCAGGGGCCTGAATGTCCTGAACCTTTCGGATGCAAGGAAAAACATGCTTGTCTCAATTGCGCCGGCATTCCTTCTCCAGAAGCTCTTTTACGAGCTGCCGGAAAAGGGCGATGCAGACCGGCCGGAATACGCAATATTCTTTGATGAGGCCCACTATCTATTCAAGGACTCCAACAAGTCTCTCCGTGACCTGATGGTGACAATCCTGAAGCAGATACGTTCCAAGGGGGTTTCGGTGTTTTTTGTAACCCAGGACGTCACCGACCTTCCCGAGGAGATACTCAGCCAGCTGTCCACCAAGATTATCTTCTCCCAGAAGGTATTCACCCAGAAGGGAAACCGGAGGCTCAAGGCTCTGGCCGGCTCGTTTCCCAAAACCGGCCTTGATGTTATGGAAAAACTGAAGGCTATGCCTACAGGGGTTGCAATAGTGTCCACCCTGGACGGCAAAGGTAATCAGACAGCGCCCGAAGAGGTTACCATGTTTGCTCCGGCCACAACAATGGATGTGGTTTCTGACAATGAGATGCTTGAGGCAACCGACCAGAGGCTTGCTGGAAAATACGCCCGGAAGAAAGCCGGCAAAATGGCCCGAAAAGCAGAGAAACAGGATGCAGCCTCCCCGGAGCCAGGCAAAAGGGAAAAGCAGAAGAAAAAAGGGCCTTCGGTATGGGACGGAATCTTCGGATTCCTCTTGAAGCTCCTGGATTTCATCCTGAAGGCACTTGGAAAAATATTTACTTTTGCGGTTTTCAAGCCGGGGAGGCGGCTTTTCAGGTGGCTGGTGAAGAAGCCGGTCAGGATTCTATGGCTTATTTTGGCTTTGCTGGCTTTGTACATCATGGCAGTTAACTGGCCGTTAATCCAGGGATTTCTTGATGCGCTGAATTTTTCCTAGAGATGCTCCCTTATTTTTTTGTTCAGGTTTTCAGCTTCCTTCAATGCTGCCCCCACCGGGTTCCCACCGTGCTTTTCATGGGCATAGGCAATGGATGACGAGGCATTAATCCTGTGAATCGCAACATTTTCCCCGATTGCTTCCATTACCATGCCCAAATCGCCTCCCTGGGCACCTATCCCGGGAATCAGCATCGGGACTTTGTTGCCGGTTTGCTCCACGATTTTCCTGATTGCGTCGCTGGTCGCCCCCACGACAATGCCGCAGTTCCATTCCATTGCCTTCTCCAGGACCTTCTCGTAAAGCATGGAATCCCCGCATTTCAACTCTTGGAAGTCCTTCGCCCCTTTGTTGGAGGTCCTGCACAAAAGGTACGCAAGCTTGCCTTCCCTCAAAAACGGCTTCACTGAATCCTCTCCCATATAGGGGCTTATAGTGGCCGCATCCGCACCCCAGAAATCATACGCCTCCTTTGCATAAGCCTCGCTGGTCTTCCCGATATCCCCCCTTTTGACGTCCAGTATTACCGGCACATCCTCTTTACAGTCCCCAATCAGGTGCTCAAGCGCGTGAAGGCCGTCAAAACCGTACTGCGCGAAGAAGGCGTAATTGGGCTTGATTGCGGAGATTGCGTTCTCCTCCAGGAGGGACTCCACAATGCTGCTGAAATAATCAGTGATGAGCCCCTCAAGCTCCTCTTCCCCAGGTTCCCGGGCCATGCGGTTTATTGCCGGGTCTATCCCAAAGCAGAGGATGGTCCTGCTTTCCTCTGCGCTTTTGATAAGTTTGTCAAGAGCAGTCATGAGATTACAGTCTCAGGCAACCGTTAAATGCTTAGCTGCCGACCATAAAATTCAGTAACCCATATAAAAGCCTCCCTTCTAAAAAAAATTGCTCTCTGAATATTGTCAGAGTGTGTAAGGTTGGCCATCGCTTGGCCTTTTGATGGGGTCATAGTATAACCAGGTAGTACGGCAGGCTCCAGATCCCGTCCTTTTGTGGACACATTTGGCCGTAGAAACCTGCATATTGGAGTTCGAAAGCCTGAAAGGCCGATGCCGGCAGGGCCGCCAATCTCCATGACCCCATCATTTTCCCCGATGTGATACGTATGAAGCGGATTATTGCAGTTTTGCTGATAGGTTTGGCTATTTTCGGATGCGTGGATGAAGGACAGATGCAGGAAAATGAAACTGAAGACGGACTTCCTGAAATTGAGCCTGTCGACAATTTCACTTCCCAAAACGATACAGGCACGGGAGAAGAAAATGAAACCGAAATGGAAATCCCCCCTGATTATACAGTGGATTTGGGGGATACTGTCTGGGTGAATTACACTCTTTGGGTAGATGAGGAGGTCATTGACACCAGCAATGAGACCCTTGCCCGGAAAGCAGGCACCTATAACCCCTACCGCACCTACGAGCCCCTTATGTTTGATGTTGTCTTCAACCAGGGAATCATCAAGGGATTCATAATCAATGTAATTGGCATGAAAGTAAACGAAACGGTTATGTTTAACGTGGACCCGGAGAGGGGCTATGGACCTTACGACCCCTCCAAGGTGATGGTGGTTCCCCGGTACTACAACAAGAGCCTGTATGAGACTGTCCCAGCCTCCTTCCTTGAGGAGCAGGGAATCAACATATCGGTCGGGGACGGCTATCCCACCGACTACGGAACGGTATTCATCGACAGCATTGACGGGGAGAATGTGACTTTATTCTACATACTGACCCCCGGCGCAAACTTTACCTTCAACGGCATACCCCAGCAGGTCTCAACGCTACACGATCTGAATGCAACAATTGAATACATGCTGGAGATTAATTCGAGCTATGTGCTTCCCCACCCTGAAACCGGCGCTCCGACTTCCTTCCGGGTAGTCAACAAGAGCGAGCAGAACATTACTCTTGACGCCAACCATCATCTTGCGAATGAAACCCTGAAATTTGAGGTAACACTGGTGGATGTTCAGCCCTATCAGGGCTGAGTCCAAACCTTTTTAATCTTCAGGCGTACTGTGGTTGCTAATGGGCTGGCACACCCTCTCTTCGGAGAAAGTCATAAAAAAACTTGAAAGCAGTCCCAAGGGCCTTTCCGAAGAGGCGGCAGAAAAGCGTCTGGAGGAGTACGGGCCCAACAAGATTACAGTGGAAAAAGGAGTGTCCCCCCTGACAATCTTTGTCAACCAGTTCAAGAATCTTCTTGTAATCATCCTGATTATTGCCGCGACCATCTCCCTGGCTCTCAGCTATTTTGAACCGGGGGAGGCGGAGGCAATAGATGCATACCTGATTTTCGGAATCGTAATAGCCAACGCAATATTCGGCTTTGTTCAGGAGTACAAGGCCGAAAAAACAATTGAGGAGCTCACCAAGATGAGCGCCCCCATGGCAACTGTCCTGAGAAACGGAAAGGAAAAGGAAATAAACTCCGAAAAGGTGGTTCCGGGAGACATCATTCTTCTGGATGAGGGGGACAAGGTGCCTGCCGATGCGAAGCTGATTGAATCGTTTTCCCTGCAGGTTGACGAATCCGCGCTTACAGGAGAGAGCTTTCCTGCGGAGAAGCGGCCCGGTGTTCTTGAAAAGGACATCCCCCTGGCAGAGCGCAGCAATATGGTGTTCATGAATACTGTGGTTACCAGAGGCCATGGCAAGGCGGTTGCAGTTGAAACTGCCCTGAATACAGAAGTAGGAAAGATAGCAAAAGAGATTTCAGAAGCACCTCAGAAAAAGACCCGGTTCCAGTTTGAAATTGAGGACGTCGGAAAGAAGATTTCGGTAATTACCCTGGGAATTCTGATAGTCATCGCGGCAACGAACATAATTCTTGGAAGCGGAGACTTGATTTTCATTTTCCTGGCCGCGGTTGCCCTGGGCGTGGCCGCCATACCTGAGGGCCTTCCCGCAGTGGTTACGCTGGCCCTTTCCATGGCTACCAACCGCATGCTGGAGCAGAACGCGCTTATGAGGCGCCTCTCCACTATCCAGGACCTTGGCTCTGTGGATGTCATATGCACGGACAAGACAGGTACCCTGACTGAGAACACAATGACAGTCAGGAAAATCTATTTTGAAGGAAAGTATATGTCAGTAGGGGGAAAGGGCCTTGAGAAAAACGGGGAAATTGTCTGCGAAAAAGGCAAATGTCCTGCAAGGCTGGAGCTTCTGCTTAAGGCTGCAGTTCTCTGCAACGATGCCCATGAGATAGAAGAGGAGAAGGGAAAAAGATTCAAGGGCGACCCCACCGAGGTTGCGCTTCTGCTTCCTGCCTACAAGGCAGGCTATGACGTTGAAAAAATCCGGGGGAAAATGAAAAGGCTCAACGAGAATCCGTTTTCCTCGGACCGGAAGATGATGTCTACCCTCAACAAGGGGGAGGAAAACAATTTTGTATTTGTGAAAGGGGCTCCCGAGGTTGTGGTTTCCAGGTGCAACCGGATACTGGATGATGGCAAGCCCAAGAAACTCACATCCGTGGAGAGAAAGGAAATTGAGGAAAAGAACAAGGAGATGGCTTCTGAAGCATTCAGGGTAATAGGCCTCGCCTACAAGGAGAACGGCAAAAGGGAGTATGATGAGGAGAATCTCGTATTCCTTGGGCTCATGGGGATGATTGACCCGCCGAGGGAGGGAGTGAAGCAGGCAGTGGAGGACTGCAGGAATGCCGGCATACGGGTCATAATGATAACCGGCGACAATAAATACACCGCAGAAGCAATTGGAAGCGAACTGGGCTTTCCCGGCGAAGCTGTGACCGGGGATGAGCTGGACCGCCTCCCGGAAGAAAAGCTTTCCGAGGTAATTGAAAACAGCGATATCTATGCACGCACCAGCCCGCATCACAAAGTGATGATTCTGAAGACTCTCAAGAACAGCGGCCATGCGGTGTGCATGACCGGGGACGGTGTCAATGACGCTGCCGCCATAAAGAATTCCGATGTAGGAATTGCAATGGGTGTAAGGGGCACCGAAGTGACCAAGCAGGCCAGCGACATCATAATACTGGACGACAATTTCATTTCAATCAGAAATGCAGTTGCTGAAGGCCGGGGGACCTTCGACAACATCAGGAAGTTTGTGACTTATCTTCTTGGAGCGAACATATCAGAAGTGCTGGTGGTTTTCCTTGCCACTGTAACATCCCTGGGAATTTCACCAAAGATTCCGATACAGCTGCTCTGGATTAACCTTCTTACTGACGGGCTTCCGGCACTGGCCCTGGGGGTGGACGCCCCTGCCAAAAATATCATGGAAAGAAAGCCCCGGGAAAAAAGCGAGCGCATGATTGACAAGGATACCATGTATTTCCTTGTGTCTCTGGGCGTAAGTGCGGCAATTGCAATAATCTCGCTTTATGCATGGTCTCTTTCCATAGGCCAGATAAAAGGCTACACAATGCTGTTCGCCGGTTTTGTTGTCCTGGAGATGCTTACCGTATACCTGGTCCGCTGGAGATACAAAACCAATCTTTTCTCTAACGGGTGGCTGCACCTTGCAGTTTTTACATCGCTTGCGCTGCAGGTGGTTGTGATATACACCCCGCTGAATTCACTGTTCCTGATAGAGCCCCTTGCACTGCAGGACTGGCTGATGATAGGTGCAGCACAGATTGTCTACCTGGTCCTGGTGGGCATTGCCCTCCGAATTGAGCATTACTTCATAAAGGAGGAATAGAAGTTATAGAAAGTGGAAAAATAGGAACATTTATAAATATTTACGCCCCTAATATCAACAGCACAAAAATCTATTAAATCAAACAGGTAATCCTATGATGGGTGCAAAAAGGAAGACTTTGCGTTCTACCAAGGAAACAGGCACTTCTGCTTCAAGAAAAACAATCAATCCGTTTTCCCAGGGCGGAAGGGAAATGCTGGAGCAGCTGGACAGTCGCTGCCTCCAGACTGCACTTGCTTCTCCAAGGCTTGAAGAGCGGAAGGCCGCAGTTCAGGAGCTTGGAGGCAACAAAAGCGCTTTGAAAAAAGTTGCTGAAGAGACAAGATGTCCCGAGACAAGGCAGGCTGCTGAAGCATATCTTTATGCATTCCAGTAGTCAAGACGAATCATGCTTTGAAGGGAGGTTTAAAAACATTAGGTTGAAGTATAAAATAGAACTTGTTCTCCCAAGTGATAAACATGGATAATTCTAAATCTATGCAAGAAGCAAGACAAACCGGAACCACTACGGTAGGTGTTGTCTGCAAGGACGGTGTTGTAATGGCCAGCGACAGGCGTGCAACTATGGGGTATCTTATCGCAAGCAAGGACATAGACAAGATATACCCGATTCATGAGCGCATTGCGATGACTATCGCAGGAAGCGTCGGTGATGCACAGACCCTGGTCCGCTGGATGACTGCAGAACTCAAGCTGTATGAGCTGAAGAACGAAAAGCCCCCTACGGTAGAAGCTGCAGCATCCCTGCTTGCAAACATCCTTTCCCAGCATAAGTTTTTCCCGTTCTTTGTACAACTGCTGGTTGGCGGTGTTGACGGGGGGCCCAGGCTCTTCTCTGTTGACATGCTTGGAGGGGTGACGGAAGAAAAGTTCACTGCTACCGGCAGCGGCTCGCCAATTGCTTTCGGTGTGCTTGAGGAATTGTACAAAGAGTCCCTGGAAGTGTCAAACAACCTTCCGGTTGCTGCAAAGGCGGTAAGCGCCGCGATGAAGAGAGACGCGGCAAGCGGTGAAAGGGTTGACCTTGTGACTCTAACAGAATCAGGATTCAACAGAATGGAAAAAAATGAAGTTAAGAAACTTCTGAACCAGTAATTCGTTTTGTTTTTCTTTTAAGCATCGTTTTTTCTACACGTTCAACAGAGGTGTTATTTTGCAATTTAAGGAAATGGTCAAGAAAATAAATGAAATTATGCCAAAAGAATGCGTTGTTACCAATGTGGAGCCGGAAGGCCTTTCTACAGTGATTTACATCAAGGACATAAAGGCATTCTATTCCAACGACAGGCTGATAAAGGAGCTTGCAGGTGCATTAAAGAAAAAGGTCACCATCCGGGTCGACCCCACCGAGCTCATGGATATAGACAAGGCCAAAAAGGAAATCGAGAATCTTGTTCCTGAAGAGGCCGAAATCAAGTCCATATCATTTGTCCCGGAGATGTGCGAAGTGCGAATTGAGGCGATAAAGCCCGGTCTGGTTATCGGAAAAGGCGGCTCCATTCTCAAGGAAATCATGCTGAGGACCAACTGGTCCCCGGTCACCCTGCGGGCCCCCACCATGCCCTCATCCACTCTGGACGGCATCAGGAAAAGCCAGGTTGCCGAGGCCGCTGCCCGCAAGAAATTCCTGGTCGGCATAGGCAAAAAGATATGCCAGGAGCCCCCCCAGAGCGACTGGATTAGGGTAATGGCACTGGGCGGATTCAAGGAAATCGGGCGTTCCTGCCTTCTGGTGCAGACGCCCAACAGCAAGGTCCTGATTGACTGCGGCGTAAATACCGCCACATCCGACCCCACCAAGGCATATCCCTATCTGAACATGGCAGGGTTTTCGCTGAAAAACCTGGATGCCGTTGTCGTCAGCCACGGCCACATGGACCACATGGGCTTTGTTCCCTATCTTTTTGCCTATGGATACGACGGCCCAGTTTACTGCACTCCTCCGACAAGAGACCTCATGGTGCTTCTTCAGCAGGACTACCTGAACCTCTGCAACAAGGTCTTCAATATAGACGCCCCCTACAAAAAGAAGGATATCCAGACCGAACTCAGAAACATAATCACGGTTGACTACGAGGAAGTAGTGGACATAACTCCGGAAATAAAGATGACGCTGTACAACGCCGGCCACATACTGGGCAGCGCCAGCGTGCACCTGCATGTAGGCGAAGGGGCCCACAATCTTGTTTATTCCGGAGACTTCAAGTTTGGTTTTACAAGACTGTTCGACCCGGCCAACACCCGTTTTCCAAGACTGGAAACACTTTTTGTTGAGAGTACATATGGCGGAAGAAAGGATATGACCATCAACCGCTTTGAAAGCGAAAAAAGGCTGATGAGGATAATCAGGGAGACGCTGGCAAAGAAAGGAAAAGTCCTTATCCCCGTATTCGCAGTTGGGAGGTCCCAGGAAATCATGCTGGTAATTGAAGAGTATGCAAGAAGGGACCCGGATTTCAATGCTTCAATCTACATTGACGGCATGGTCATGGAAGCATCAGCAATCCACACTGCTTATCCTGAATATCTTAGAGAACAGCTGCACCGCAGGATTCTTTCCGACCGGAGCCCGTTTGAATCTCCTCTCATAAAGGTTGCAAAGGGCACCTCCAAAGAGGACATCGTGAATGAAGAGCCATGCGTAATCCTGGCCCCGTCCGGCATGCTTACCGGAGGCCCGTCCTATGAATATCTTAAGATGATGGCAAATGATGAGAAGAATACCCTTATCTTCTGCGGCTACCAGAGCGCACTTTCCCTTGGAAACAAGATTCAGAAAGGAGTGAAGGAGGTTCCTGTCGTTGGAGATGACGGAAGAACCAAATCCCTCAACATTAATATGCGGATTGAGACTGCCGAGGGATTCTCCGGCCACAGCGACCGTGCCCAGCTTATGGCATTCCTTAAGAACCTCCGGCCCTCTCCGGAGCGCATCCTTACCATGCACGGCGACTGGGGCAAGACCGAAGACTTTGCCCGCTCCGGGGGCAGCATGCTCCGGAAAGAATCCAGGGCCATTGCAAACCTGGAGGCAGTCAGGCTGAGGTGATTCATTTATGGGAAATGGGGAAGACCAAAGAAAGACAGCTGATTTGCGGGCAGAATGCCCAAACAAAAAGGGAAAGCTGCCGATTCTCCCGGATTTTATCTAAGGAAGGGCGGATGTGACGATTATGTGGGCAGGCCCCCTGTCTGAGTCTCCTGCTGCCAAAATAGAGCAGGAAACATTCGGGGTCTGCTTGCACCTGCACGCTGGCTGTGCTGGAAAGGAGCCAGGATAATGATATGCTTCACTGGTAACGAGTGAAGGACGCAGGCGCAATATCAGTTTCAGGGAATTCGAGCGCATTCTTAAGTCGGAAATACTGGACAGTACAAGTGTATCCTCCAATAGAAGCCAGCACCCTGCACCTTCCCAGGTAAAATTTACAACAAAGGATGGAGGCTGCCTTGTTTTTACCCTGCCGGCGGGTTCCGCAGAGACATTCAATTTTGCAGGATAGGCTGTTCTTTCAGCTCTCTTTCCACTTCATGCCTTTCCCAGGGATAAACAATCCATGCCTCAGTGGTGCCGATGAAATAATCAGGCTTGAGCACTGAATGGGGCTTATAGTGAAGGGTGGCGGTTTTTACCTCCTTGGGGCGCTTCTTTTCCAGGCGTCTTTTTACAAATACAAGGCTGTTTCCGGTATCGGAAACATCATCCACCAGCAGAACTCTTTTTCCTGCAATTTCCATATCAAGGTGCTGGGTTATTTCAGGCTCCATCCCCTTTTTCCCTGCTTTCCGGTAGAACGCAACCCCGATTATGCCCAGTTTTTTTATTCCAAGCACGTCGCTCAGAATCCTTGCGGGGACAATGCCTCCCCTGGAGATGCCGATTATCATGTCCGGCCGGAAAGGACTGGTTTTTTCAGCAAGCTCCTCGCAGTATTTCGTTACAGCATTCCAGCTTATCCTCAGCAGTTTCATAAAACTTCTTCTTCCGGGCCAAACAAATGAATTTACAACGAAAAACACTTCAACAAACTTTTAAAAGGCTTTCTCAGTTAAAACCACCTGAATTATATATTGGGTGTAAGCAATGAGATCCTTCAGAATGAGCGAAGAAGAAGACTGGGAAGAAGACGATTTCGAAGATGAGGAGTGGGGAGAGGAAGAAGAAGACGAAGAGTTCTAATTTTCCCCGCATTTCCCATCCTCCCTTAAACTTTTCCTTTGATATCAGATATCAACTTTTCGGGCCCGTGGCGCAGCCTGAGCCTTTTGGCTTGACCTGTTGGCAGCCGGATGCTCCTGCAATGGATAGCGCAGCAGCCTTCTAAGCTGAGGGTCGGGGGTTCAAATCCCCCCGGGCCCGATGAAAATACTCCTTTAAATTTCTTTTCCATTAGATTTAACCTACCCAATTCTCAAGAATCAGAGGTCCAGGTGATATTATGAGCATGAAGATACCGGAAATCAGCGCCATGGTCGGTGATTTGCTTGATGATACCACTATTCCAAAAAACATCAGGCGGGCTCTTGCAGAGGCGAAAGAGCGCCTTGATGGAGAGGACGAGGACAGTGTGAAAATAAGTGCTGCAATCTACATCATAGAGTCTATTACTGAAGACATTAATATGCCGTCTCATGCCCGGACCCAGGTCTGGGCAATAATCAGTGCCCTGGAATCACTGAATGAGCAGGGTCAGAATGATTGACGCGCTCAATGAAAAAGGAATAAGACTTACGGTTGATGCAGAGGATTTTCTTAAATCCAACCACTCCGACGAGCTGCTGAAGAAGATAGTAGAGCTTGAAAAGCCGCTGGTTTCCAGAGAGGACATTGAACCCCTTATTGAAAAACCCGGGGTTGAGGTGGAAAGAACCCCCGGATTCCGGCCGGTTGCCCGGGAATTTGATGCTGAGATAAAGGTCAACCATACTTTTGACGTTACCGGCAAGTCAAGGACCAAGGGAGGGGTGGATAATTTTGTCAGCCATTTCCGGAACAGGTTCGAGAGGCTTGGCAGGCTGCTTAAGAGAAGTGGCCAGACTCCCTCCGTCAGCCTTGCCGATGTTAAGAGACACCTCAACGAAAAAGTCAGGATAATAGTGCTGGTTCTTTCCAAGAGAGAAACAAAAAAGGGCAATCTGCTGCTGGAAGTGGAGGACATGACCGGAACGTTCAAGGTCGTGGTTTCTTTTTCCAAGTACAACGAAAAAATCATGGACAAGGCAAAGGGGATTATACTTGACGATGTGATTGCAATCACCGGCAAAGTTCTGGAGCCCTACATTATTGCAGAGGACATTGAATGGCCGGAGCTTCCGGTCATAAGGGAGAAAAAGCTGTCCGAGAATGACCTCGCGACCGTCTATCTTTCTGATATACACTTTGGAAGCAAGCAGTTCCTGGGCCAGTATCTGAAAGCATTCACCGACTGGCTCCACGGCAAGGGCGCTGCCAAGGAGCTGGCCGGAAAGGTAAAATACATCTCAATAGCAGGGGATGTTGTGGACGGCATCGGCATTTATCCCAACCAGGAAAAGGACCTGCTGATAAAAAACATATACGGACAGTACAAAATGTTTGATGATTTTGTGGAAAGCCTTCCGGACTATATAGAGGTTATAGTTACCCCTGGAAACCATGATGCCGTCCGGCGCGGCGAGCCACAGCCTGCCCTTGGAAAAGACCTTATCTCTGCTGATGTAACGTCCTTGGGCAATCCGTCCAGCTTCTCACTTGAAGGAATAAAGCATCTTATCTACCATGGCACGTCCATAGATTCAATGATATCCAGCATTCCCAACCTTTCCTACATGCATCCGGAGAAAGTAATGGTGGAATACCTGAAAAGAAGGCACCTTTCCCCTATTTACGGCGGAAACCTCATTATCCCTGAAAATATTGACTATATGGTGGTGGAGGAGCCGCCTGATATCTTTCATACCGGCCATGTGCACAAAAACGGCTATACCCAGTACCGGGGGACACTTGTTATAAATTCTGGTACTTTTCAGGACCAGACCGATTTCCAGGTAAAGCAGGGCCATGTGCCCACCCCGGCCATGGTGCCGGTTTATGAAATGAAATACGGCCGCCTCCGGACACTTGATTTTAAATCTTGATTCTCCGAGGTAGGAATCTTTATAAACCTAAACTGCAAATCCTCACTTACTGAAGATATTCAAGGTGGTTTAATGAGCAAGTATCTAATTGCAAGGCAACTTTCCGGAAGAAAATTGGTAACCAATGACGGCGAAGACTTTGGACGGCTTGTTGATATCAGTGTCAATGAAGTGAGTGGCAGAGTGGAATACCTGGTTGCAGAGCCCAACCCGGACAACAGCCTTGCAAATAACCTGAGAAAAGAGGATGGTATGTGCCACGTTCCTTACGAAAGCGTGCTTGCCGTCGGAGATTATATCATCCTCGAAAAAAGAAACATGTCCTACTAATTCTTATGTTTTCTTACATTGCCGGGATTGACGAGGCCGGAAGAGGCCCTGTTCTCGGCCCGCTTGTTATATGCTGCGCTTTTTGTAAAAGAAACAAGGAAAAACAGCTGGGGAAAATCGCCTTCAGGGATTCAAAGGGATTTTCTGATTCCCAGAGAAGGAAGATTTACGAAAAGCTGAAGGAAATATGCAACTTCCGCTTTGTGGAGATAAGCGCGGCAGACATTAACCGCCTTATGGGGGAGATGTCGCTCAACGACATTGAGGCCATGTTTATCGCCGACCTGCTCAAAAAGCTTGAGAATGCCGACGTCATGATAGACATGCCGGACCGGTATTCCTGGGTTTTCAGAAAGCGGATGGAAAAGTTCGGCATAAAACGCTTTGAGGCAGAGCACAAGGCAGATGAGAAATACCCGATTGTGGCTGCCGCTTCCATATGCGCCAAAGTTGTCCGCGATGACAAGATTGCCAGAATTAGAGAGGCCACACTGGATTTCGGGAGCGGCTATCCCTGCGACCGCAAGACAATAGCGGCCCTCAAGGACAGGGAGAGCTACGCAAAATTAAAGCCTTTTGTACGCACCAGATGGAAGACCCTGGACACTGTGAAACAAAGAAAATTATTTGAAGAATAAAAAATTACTCGTTGCTCTCAACGGTCAGGGTTCCTTTCATCGGCGGGTGGGTTGTTGAGTAATACTCGCACTCCAGAACATCGTTGAAGGCAAGTGTTCTGCTCTGGCCCGGGCCAAGAACGCCGGTGTTGAACACCTCTGCCCCGTCCTTGAAGCAGGTGGCAGACCGGGGGAAGTTGCCTTCGTTGACCCATGTAACCGAATCAGTCTGCTTTACTGTAAGGGAAGCAGGCTCGTATTCAAAGTCCTTCATTATGACGTTGTATTCCTGGGGCTCGTATTCTTCAGGCTCCTGCTGCTCCAGGGTGAAAGTAACCTGTTTTGCTATCCTTGGCATATAGGAGGTGCCGTCGTTGTGCAACAGCTCCACCTCCAGGGTATGGCTTCCGGGCCCCAAGCCTTCAATCACGTGTATTTTGCTTGCAAATGTGCCCATTACAGTGCCGTCAAGGGTCAGCCTGAAATGCCCTTCTCCTGTCTGTTTTGTGCCTCCGGGAGGCATCAGAACAAGGTTCTGGGAGCTTAGTACAAGGGTGACGTCTGAAGTTTCCCCTTCCATCAAAATGGTTTCCCCCTCAGTGGGGCTTGTTATTGCAATGCCCGGATTGGGCGGCGGAGGAGGCGGAGGCGGAGTGACGTTCTCGGTGACGTTCTCTTCCTCCTCTTCTTCCAGGAGAAAGCATCCTGAAAATACCAAAGACAGTGCCACGAGGGCGATAAGTAAACGGTCCATGGATGGTTTTTTGGAGGTTCATTATATAAAAGTTGCTTTATGATAACCGTCTGATGGTTCAGGCTGTGCTTTTTGATTTTGACGGTGTTGTTGTGCAGACCGAGGAGCTGCACAAGGAATCTTTCCTGGAGCTGCTTCCCCAGCAGGTGGAAATCAGGGACCGCTGGTACTACGAGTTTGCCGGGACAGGCTCAGGAAGGATATTCCGTGCACTGTTGGAAGAATACGATATTGATGCAGACGTGAATGAGCTTGTGGAGAAAAGAAGAAAACTCTTCATGGAAAAGGTGAAAAGCAACAAGCTGAAGGAGACTCCCGGGCTGAAGGACTTTCTTTCCTTTCTTGAGTCCCGCGGGGTGAAGACCGCAGTGGTTTCAGGAGGGCACCGCAGCTACATAACGGAGCTGCTTGATATGCTGGGCCTGGAGGAAAGCTTTGATTTCATTATCAGCGCCGATGACAGCAGTGCCAGGAAGCCCGACCCCGGCCCTTTCCTGATTGCAGCGGAAAGCCTGGGGGTGAAACCGGGGGGCTGCCTGGTAATCGAGGATTCCTATGCAGGATGCGAGGCTGCAAGAAAGGCCGGAATGAAGCTTGTGTGGGTAAGGCCCCATGAATCGCTGGAAAGGCCGGAGTGCGACTTGGAAATAAGGGACTTCAGGGACAGCAGAATTCTCCGGTTCTTTGGGTGAAAGGATTTAGATGGTTTCATTCAATATACATTTACGGAATTTCTACAGTGTTCGGAATTTCCGCTCGAGGTGTATTTATGATAAAACTTGAGCTGAACCGGAAAACCAGACAGATAACGGCAAAAGAGCCTCCAGACGTTTCGTCCCTGCAAAACGGATTTTTTGGAGAGATGAAAAAGGGGATAATCTATCTTTCACCTGTTGAAGCGCTTTACATCATGGATATCAGGAACGGCAGGTGCTACGATGAGGCGGGCAATCTCTATACCTTCAACGATATTGCAGCATTGTTCCTGAAGGCCGAGAAGCTGCTTGCGCGCTATCTGACGTACAAGGACTGGAGGGACAAGGGCCTGATGATATGCGCCGCCGCAAAGGCGGAGGGCAATTATGGGAAAACAGTGCTAATCAAATACGAAAGCTCTGATTTCAGGATGGATGCCTATTCTTTCGACGGGCTGTTTTTCGCGGATGACCTGCTTACAGTTGTCGATGATGTCCCTACCGGAAAGGACCTTTATCAGAAATACTGGATGGGCCAGTTCGGAACCTACAAGGCTGCCCACAGGGGAAACATATCCAAGCTTGACATCTTTGAGACAATCTTTCTTCTGCGCCATGGCGGTCTGCAACTTCGCAACAAAAAGCTTGCCGATATCCAGAAAACTGCCAGGGGCAGGATAAAGTTCTTTGACGACATCTATTCAGTGTATGAAGACTGGAGAAAAAGGGGGTATGTGATGAAGACCGGATTCAAATTCGGGACCCATTTCCGGCTTTATTTCCCGGGAGCATCACCGGTGCGTACTAACACCGACTGGATGCATTCCAAGCACGTAATCCATGTGTTTCCCCGCAAGCACAAGCAGCTGATTTCAGAATGGGCAAGGGCCATAAGGGTTGCCCACAGTGTGAGAAAGACATTTATCCTGGCAATCCCGGGCAAAAAAACCAAGATAAAGGTGGATTCTGAAAACCCCCGCCTTGATTTTCTGCTCTATCACCGGAAAAAGGGGGGGGTAGAGACTCCCAAAGACGGAACCCCCAGGTATTTTATGTACTCCCTTACCGAGGATGAATATATTGGCGGAGAGGAGCTGGCAAAAGCCCTCGCGGAATGCGAGCACTTCGGACTGGAAATGGTTGTAGGCATCAGTGACAGGGAGAGCAGCGTCACCTATTATGTGATAAAGGCCATTGAACTTCCCGGGAGCGAATATGAATACTATGAAATCGAATGGGTTCAGCCCTGAAGGGTTTCAGGCTAACCTTTATAATCTATTTGTTTCATAATTTGTATAGGTGTGTACATGAGAATTGGGCCTTTTAGTGTCTTTCTTGCGATATTGCTTGCATTTTCTGTCAGCTGTGCCGCTGTGATTGAATCCGGCGACAACGGACTGCAGTTCGCAGAAGACACCTCCCAGGCATTGTGCCAGGAAGAAAACGTGTCTGCCGTATACATCTGCAATGGAAATGTGGTAAGGGCTGATTCTGCTGTGTCCGGCGAAGGAAGCACATTCTACAGGCCGGACGGAAGCTTGGTGCACTGTCCCGATGTTGCTCCCCCTGAAATGGGAGCCCAGTGCCTTCAGATGATGATCCCCAACTTCTGTCCGCAGGAATCTGTATGCGGTGAAACACCCCCCCGGGAATTCCCCGGGCAGGAAGAAGTTCAGGAGGAGGCCGAACAGGAGAACCAGACAGAACAGATTCCTGAATATGCTGCAGAGGAGGAAGAAACAGCTGAGCCGCAGCCAGAGCCTGAGGAATATGCCCCGCCAGTGGTGGAGGAAAATGATGTTGTAACCGGCGAGGATATTCCGGTGGCAGCTCCTGCATCCCACCAGTCTGTGCTCGGAAACCTTTCATGGGCCATACTGCTTCTGGGAATGGCTTCAGTGGGGGTACTCTTCATGCTGTTCAAAAAAAGCATCAACGAAGAAGTTTAGAGTAAACTTCCGTTATCCTCTTTTCTTCTGAGGACAGGTAACCGTTCTTCTCAGCCTTGACAGTTCTTTTCAGCCGTTTTCTTTCCGGGGATGCCATTTCTTTGGCCCCAGGGTGCTGGGAAAGTACAATTCCCTTTTCTTCGCATTCCCTTACTATCATCCCTGCTTTACGATGCGCTTCCCTGAAGGGCATCCCCTGCATGGCAAGTGTATCAGCTATTTCTGTCGCCCGGGCAAAGCCCTGCTCCAGCTCGTTTTCAATATTCTTTTTGTTGAATTTCAGTTTCTTTACCATCTTCGTCATTACAGAGATGCTGGCCAGCGTTGTTTCCGTGCCGCTCATTACCGCAGGCTTGGTTTCCTGCAAATCAGAATGGTAGCCGGGAATGAGCCCTTTTTTAACAGAGAGGGCATGAAACAGGCAGCTGTGCACGCGCGAGGTGCGGCCCCGGACCAGCTCCAGGGCATCGGGATTCTTTTTGTTTGGCATGATGCTGCTTCCTGTACAGTATTCCTCCGGAATCTCCAGAAGATTTTTCTGGGACAGCCAGATAAGCTCCTCGGCAAGTCCGGAAAGCCTTGCCATTGTTATGCCAAGCGCGGAAAGGAGCTCGGCTTCGGCCTCTCCCCGCGAGCTGATGGCATCAAGCTCGTTTTCCTGAACATTGCTGAAGCCAAGCAGCCTGGCGGTGTGTCTGCGGTCAATGCCCCACGGAGTTCCGGCAAGGGCACAGGCTCCCAGGGGATTGCTGTTGATTCGCCTGTAACAGTCCTCAAGCCTTTGCGCATCCCTTTTCAGGCCCTGGACATAAGAGTCGCACCAGAAGCTGACTGTAAGCGGCTGTGCCACCCTGGTGTGGGTATAACCGGCCATCGGCCCGTCTTTTTTGGAAAGGCATTCAAAACTTTTCTGAAGTGAAAACAGCTTTTTGTTGAGTTCCAGCACCATGTCCCGCATATACATTCTCATGTCTGCAAGAACCTGGTCGTTCCGGGAGCGTGCGGTATGCATCTTTTTGCCGTGTTCTGTTTTCCTGCTCACAGCCCTTTCTATGTAAGTGTGCACATCCTCAATTTCAGGGTCCAGGCCAAGGCCCGACGTTTTCCATTTATTGAAAAGGCCCTTTAGCGCCCTGGTTATCTCTGACGATTCTTTTTTCCGGAGGATGCCCTGTTTCTCCAGCATCATGACATGGGCGATGCTGCCTGCAATATCATAAGGCACCAGCCTCAGGTCCAGCCGCGTATTCTCAGCGCTGTTGTATTCCAGTATGTCCCTGTCGGGACTTTTAGAAAACCTTCCTCCCCAGAGCATCTACTGCCTCTTTTTTTCCACGATTGCACGGTGGGCCATCAGTCGAATCGCGTTTATTTTTATAAAGCCTTCCGAATCCTCCTGATTGAATCCGCCTTCAATGTCCATGCTTGAAAGCTCTTTATTGTAGAGTGAGCTGGGCGATTCTCTCCCCTTTATCGTTACATTTCCCCTGTACAGGGAGAGATGCACCACCCCGTCTATAAGCTCCTGGCTTTTGCCGATTGAGGCAGTCAGAAACTCCATCTCAGGGCTGAACCAGAAGCCGTAGTATACCAGCTCGGCAAACTTGGGAGCAAGCATGTCGCGCAGGCGCATGACCTCCCTGTCCATTGCTATTGATTCTATGTCCAGATGGGCCTCCCGCAGAATGGTGGCTCCGGGGGTTTCGTAAACCCCCCGCGACTTGATGCCCACATACCTGTTCTCCACGATGTCTATTCTTCCGATGCCGTTCTTGGCTCCAAGCTCATTCAGGTACTGAAAAAGCTCCAGGGGGTCTTCCCTTTCTGTTCCGTCGTCCTTGTTGACTACCTTTACCGGAAGCCCGTCCCTGAAATGGATTTCCAGTTCAGTTTCCCGGTTAGGGGCATCCCTTGGGTCAACCGTCAGTTTGAACATGTCTCTGTTTGGCTGGACCGCAGGATTTTCAAGAATGCCTGACTCATAGCTGATGTGCATAAGATTTTCGTCGGTACTGAATGGCTTCTCATGGGTGGCATCCACCGGTATACCCTTTTCTTTGGCATAATTGATAAGGTCCGGACGCCCACTGAACTGTTCCAGAAATTCCTTGTCCTTCCACGGTGATATTATTTTGATTCCAGGGTTAAGCGCATAATAGGTGAGTTCAAACCGCACCTGGTCATTACCTTTTCCGGTGGCCCCATGAGCTACGTAGCCTGCCCCTTCCTTTTCTGCAATTTCAATCTGTCTTTTGGCAATAGGCGGCCTTGCCAGGGCGGTTCCGAGCAGATACCTGCTTTCGTATATGGCGTTGGCTTCAATTGCCTTGAAGATAAAATCCGTTACGAACTCCCCTTTCAGGTCCTCTATATATACCTTTGAGGCGCCGATGTCCAGGGCCTTTTCCTTTGCCGCCTGAAAATCCTCATTCTGGCCCACGTCCGCAATATATGCTATTACATCATATCCCTTTTCCACAAGCCATTTCAGTATGCAGGAGGTGTCAAGCCCTCCTGAATAGGCCAATACAACTTTTTCCATGATTACCACTCTTTGTTTGGAATTTACTGCTTCAAATCAGGCTTATAAATGTTTTGCGAGATATGTTACATTCTGTTACACAAGTGTTGCAAATGAAACAAAACATCTCGGAAATGGTCTGGCTTTATGTCAAGAAAAGGCCATTTCTCAAGGAAGTGCTCCGCGAGAATATTGTAAATTATTCTGCACTTGCAAGAAAAATTTCCCTGGAGATTTTCGGGAATCTTGAGCATGAGAACGCCGTCAAGATGGCACTGATACGCCTTTCCAGGAAGATGGAAAGGATTGAAACCGACCTGGAAGGCAAGATTCTGGAGCTTCTGCAAAACAGTTCAATGCTGATTAAGAGCAAGGTGGCCGTGGTTATCTCAACAGGGCAACTGGAGGGGCTCACGCCCCTCTCATTTGCCAAATCCGGCCGCCATATGACCTATATCATAGAGCAGAAGGAACTGCAGAAAATACCGAAAAGCAGAGCCATATGGAAGATAGAGGAAAACCTGAATCTGATAACCATAGAAAGCCCTGAAGAGCTGGAGGAAGTGCCTGGGGTAATATCCTATGTCCTGGGGTCCCTGGCATCCGAAGGGATTAATGTGGTTGAATTCATTTCTTGCTATACTGACACGCTTTTGGTCGTGCGGCAGGCTGATACCGGGGCAGCCTACCGGATTCTCTCCAGCATTATGCAGTAGCCTTATAAACTTCATCAGGTTGTGTTTTTCATGAATCCCCAGAAAATTGCAGGAACGATTGTGGGAGGGGTAGCCGTTGGCATTGTAGTGCTTCTCCTCGGAATTATTGGAATATTCCTATTTGCAGTGCTCGGTGCCCTTATTGGGGCGATAACAGGCTGGATAGTGGCACATACCCCTGTGCTCGGTGATGTGGTCAGGACAGGCTTTGCTTCAGTGTTTGGGATAGAGTCCCCGGACCTGGTGGCAATCGGAGCAATGCTTGGATTCATAGCAGGATTCTTCAAGAACTGGGGAAACGGGGGGCACGACTGGAAAAAGCATGAAAGGCCTTCTATGGAAGAAGAGTTCCAGAAAAAGGAATGGCCGGAAGTGCCCGAAGTCCATATTGATGTCAAGCCCAAGAAAAAAACCAGTAAAAAGAAAAAGTAGCGGGCCCGAAGGGATTTGAACCCTTGACCTTCGCCTGTCCGCTGTTTCCGGAGCCTGTCCTCCGGGACGCAATAGGAGAGCGTCGCTCTATCCAAGCTGAGCTACGGGCCCTAAATTAGTTGGCGAAACGAATTTGCTGAGTTTGTTTTTAAATTGTTTTCTACCGAAATAGCAATCCTATGATTCTGGAATTATCCTCACTCATCAGGCAGTCTGTTGAACAAAGCCTTGAAGACCGGGTTGCAGTCTCTTTTTCCGGCGGCCTGGACTCAACAACCATAGCCACGGTTGCAGGAAAAAATGCGGATGTGGAGCTTTTTTCCTGCGGCTGTGAAAAAAGCCAGGACCTGGAATACGCGGAAAAGGTTGCAGAGACCCTTGGCCTTCCCTGGAGAAGGGTCCTGCTGGAAAAGGACAAGGCATTGTCATCTTACCAGGAAATCTACTCTTTCCTTCCCCTGGAATTTCTCAAGCTGGAAATACTGGTTCCTGTTTACTGCACTGCCGAGGCTGCTGCGGAAAGCGGCCACAGCGTGATGTTGTTCGGGGCAGGGGCAGAAGAGCTTTTTGTTGGCTATGACCGCTACTACAGGTATCATGATGAAGGCAAAAACCTGGATTCAATACTGAAGGAGGAATTCAGGACCCTCTGCAAAAGGGAAATTGCCTGGATAAAAAAAATCTGCCGGAAATTCAACATTGAGGCAAGGTTCCCCCTTTATGACAGGAATATCGCAGACATGGTGTTCTCTGTGCCGGTTGAGGACAGGATGGAAGAGCGGCTTCTGAAAAAGGGGATGCTCAGGGAAGCAGCAAAGATTCTTAATGTCCCCAGCATTGCGGTAAAACGGAAGAAAAAGGCCATGCAGTACGGCTCAGGAGTTCACAAGATTCTCCTGAAACATTCTGAAGAGATAAACCGCCGGTATCCGGGCTCATCCTGAGGGTGCTGCATCCACCAAGTTGCTGATGAGCATTGCCACTGTCATCGGTCCGACTCCACCGGGCACAGGGCTGCAGTGCGCTTTTTTTATCACATTCTCAAAATCGACATCCCCCTTCAGCTTTCCTTCAACCCTTGTGGTGCCTACGTCTATTACATAAGCCCCTTTCTTCACCATATCTGCAGTAACCAGGCCCGGTTTTCCGACCGCAGCTATCAGGATGTCAGCATTCCTGGTGTGTTCGGAGAGGTCTTGCGTCCTGGAGTGGCATACTGTAACCGTTGCGTTCTTCTCCAGAAGCATTAGGGCAAGGGGCTTGCCCACCACATTGCTCCTTCCTATGACTGTTGCGTCCTTTCCCCGGGTTTCAACCCCGTAATGCTCCAGGATTCTGATAACGCCCAGCGGGGTAGCCGGACGAAAGGATTTTACCCCGCTGACCAGTTTTCCCATGCTTGCCGGTGTCCACCCATCCACATCCTTTTCCGGAGAGATGCGCTGCAGTACCCTGGAATAGTCTATCTGCGGGGGGAGCGGCGCCTGTACAATGTAGCCATCCACCTCCCTGTCGTTGTTCAGTTCCTCCACAAGCTTCAGAACCTGCTCTTCAGAGGCATCAGCACCCAGCTTTTCCAGCCGGGTCTTTATGCCAATCCTCTCTGCCTTTTCCAGCTTCTTTTTCACATAAATCTCAGAAGCAGGGTCGCTTCCGACCAGGACTATGGCAAGGCCCGGCTTTTTTTCCATTTCGGCAACCTTTTTCTGCGCCTTTTCAAGAGCCGCGTTGGCCGGCTCTTTGCCGGATAAAACATTGTACATGGACTTTTGTTGTCGAGTAAGGGTTTAAAAAACATTTATCGGTAATTCTTCCCAGATGGGCCTGTAGCTCAGTCAGCCTTGAACTGATTTGTTCAAGATTTTATCAGGCAGGGCCTGAAATGGTTAGAGCGACGGTCTTATATGACACGTTCTAGCACAGTCCTTACGGACTGGCTGGCCTAGGAAAGCCGTAGGTCCGGAGTTCAAAAGCCTTTTGACAGTCCTTCCAGGGGCAGACCTTGGGAAAGCTCCGAGGTAAACTCGTCATGGCTGGATTTATCTCCGCAGGCCCATTTTCTATTTGTTTTGGAAAAACCAATCAACATGGTTTTTCACCTTTAAACACAACATTTAAAAACAGAAATTGTCCTAATTAATATATGTTGTCACAGACTACCACCGTAAAACTGCCAACTGCAGAATTCCTTGGAAAGCCATTTTCATCCAGGACAACCCTTCTGGACAGAGCCAGAGACTTTAGAAAATTCCATGGTCTTCCGGGCGATTACACCGGAAAGACGCTTTGCAACAGGTACACCCTTGGGCCGGTAAGGGGAAAAGGCGGCATGGGTGTGGTTTACGGGTCACTGGACAAAGAAAGAAACGAGAAGGTGGCAGTAAAGCTGTATACTGAAAATTCCATGGGCGGCAGGAAAAAGATTGAGCGCATCCTGAATGAGGCCGATATCCTATCCGGGATAAACCATGAAAATATTGTCAATATCCGGGATTCCGGCCGCTCCGACGGGGTTGTGTACATAGTAATGGATTACCTGGAGGGGCGCGACCTCAGCGACCTTTTCACTGAATGCCTGCCCTGTAAATGGGAAGAGGCAAAGGAAACCATTGTCCAGGTGTGTGCAGGGCTGGAGGAGCTTCACAAAAACGGGATAGTCCACAAGGACGTGAAGCCTGCGAATATAATTGTGACCAACGGTGGAACAGTCAAGCTTATTGACTTTGACATATCAGAATTCAAGTTTCTTGAAGAAGAAGAGCCGGGCAAACTGACCAGGGGCTACTTCCTCGGAACAATCAATTATGCCTCTCCGGAAGAAGCCTCCGGGAGGCCCTTCGACCACCGGGCGGACATTTATTCGGTAGGGGTAATTCTTTATGAAATGGTCTGCGGCACGCTTCCTTTTGTTGCCCACAATGAGATTGCAAAGCTTCAGATGAGGGTGCACACCAGCCCTCTGAGTCCCAGTAAACTAAAGCAGAAGCTGGACATCCCCCGGATTGCAGATGAAATAATCATGAAGGCTCTGGGAAGAAAGCCGGAGGAGCGGTTCCAGTCAATGGGTGAGATGGCCGCCTCCCTTAAAACTGCATAAAACGTTTATTTTTAAACACTTTTAAACACAATTATTCTATGCCTGGGCTGACCCGCGTACAGAAAAAGCTTGCAAAAAAGATGAGTGGCGCAGGCTTTCCTTTGGCGAGGCATGATGTGATTCAGGAAAAGCCCCTGGGGAGGGTGCTCTCGCCTGAATATGAACTGATTTTTAACAGGGGGCTTGATGGCCGGAGCTCCAATTTTTGTATATTTGCAGTCAAGGAAAAAGACGGCTCCCTTACCCTTGATTACTTCAACCCCGACCCGGAGGGGCTTTGGCTGAAAAGAAAGGATTTTCTGGTCAAGGCAAGGCTGGGGAAGGATGCGTCAGACCAGGAAATTTCCGATGCAGTAAACCGGATTGCCGAAGACAGCAGAAAAAAGCCGACCAGTTCATTTCATTTTGTTTCCCATTCCCATTATGGCCGTTTCAGCATGCCATACTTTTCGTCCAGTGGGGAGAGAATCAGGCCGGGAATGGTGGACCATGATGATGGCGTCTCCGCATTGACCGACAATATCAGGAAGGCGCTGTTTTATCAAATTGATTTCCATTCCCTGACATCCCACAACAGCTTTTCAGCAAAGGCATTCAGTTTCATGTCATGGGCAGGACGCTTTCTTGGTTTCAGCCCGGTACCGGGCATTGAGTTTACTGCCCCGCTAAGGGAGCCCAACGGCCCACATTTTCTGGTATGGATGCGGAACAGCAATGTGGCCAGGCAGGTAAAAAGAGCCATCATCGACAGGGGAAGGAGACTGGAAATGCCCGCCTATTTCTCTGGAATGTCAATGTTTGAAATTCTGGACGTTCTGTATAGGTTCAGGGAAGCGAACCTGGCTGCCCTGGGGATTGCCCATCCGGTAAATTTCAATTCCCCCTCCCTGCCTATTCCGATGGTGGGCCTCTACACTGCTGTTGAGACCGGAGCACTGGAGCTCCGGGAGGCTCATGATATTGCCAGGAATTTTGATTCAGTTGCAATGTGGAATGCAAGCCTTTGCACCACGGCCAAAGAAGTGCCGGTTGAAAACAGGGAGCTCAAGATGTTTCTCCGCCATCTGAACAAAAAGCATATCGGCAACAAAAGGCTTTGGGTCAACCAGTCAAATTATTCCCTTTCCCGGGAGCTTCATGACCGGTACAACCTTTTCACTCATTTTGAAACTGACGAGCACAAGACCCTGCCCTTTCTGCGTGATTTCAGGAACGGAGGCTATGTGCTGGGGGGAGACAGCCTCTGCAGCGGAGCCACGGTCATTGAGGTTCCTGAGGAACTGATTTCAAGATACGGGCGGAGGCCCACATCGTCTGACCTCGTATACATGCTCAGGAAAAAGGCGGTGAAGATGTACGGCCGGGTGTTCGCGGTAAAAAGAAAGGAGGCAATGACCGTCTACAGCGAGAGATGCGAGATCCCTGACGAGCTTAGGGGCATTGCACGGCATTACAGCAATACTGTGAACCTCCGCTATTTCGGAATGGTGGCAAGGGACTTTTTTGATTTCCTCGGGGAAGGAAAAACCTATCAGATAAGAAACATGCCGGGCGGCTAGGTTTTCAGCTTTTTTCTGTATTTTACGTATGTTGAATAGTCTATGTATTTCTTCTTTTCTATGTATTCCCTGGTAAGCGGCGCTTTGTTTCTGACCTCATCTATCTTTTCTGTTACGGTAAGTGCAAATGAATCGCTTCCCGCACCCGAGCCGTAAGAAGTAACCAGGATTCTCTCTCCTGGCTTTGCCTTGTCCAGAACTGCGGAAAGGCCAAGCATGGAGGCGCCCGAGTATGTGTTTCCTATGATTGGAGTGAGCAGTCCGGTTTCCAGCTGCTCCGTTGTCGCGCCCAGTTTCTTTGCAGCTTCCCTGGGGAACCTTCCGTTGGGCTGGTGGAATACTATGTGGCTGTAGTCCTCTGTTTTGGTGCCAGTCTTTTTCATTAGCATCTGGGTGGAGCTTAGAACATGATTGAAATAAGCCGGCTTTCCTGTGAACCTGCCGCCATGGGAGGGGTATTCCGCGTGCTGCCTTCTCCAGAAGTCAGGGGTATCTGTGGTATGCGAGCAGGTGGCATCAACCACTGCCACTGATTCCTCTTCCGGCCCGGTGAGAAATGCTGCCCCTCCGGATGCTGCTGAATACTCCAGGGGGTCCCCGGGCCTTCCCTGGGCGGTGTCTGCCCCTATTGCCATGCCATACTGGATATCTCCGGAGTCAACCATGGAAAGCACAATCTGGAGCCCGGCGGTTCCCGCCTTGCACGCAAATTCCAAATCTGCACAGGTAAGCTCAGGAGTGGCATTTATTGCCTCCGCAACTATTGTGCCGGTGGGCTTCACTGCATAAGGGTGGGATTCGCTCCCAACATAGAGAGCCCCTATCCTCTTGGGGTCCACACCGGCCCTGGCAAGTGCATTTCTTGCAGCCTCCACCGAAATGGTGGCAGAATCTTCATCTACTCCGCCCACTGCCTTTTCAATTATGCCCAGGCCCTTTTCTATCCTTTGGGAATCCTCTCCCCATACCTTTGCAATCTCTTCAGTTTTTATTCTGTAAAGGGGGACGTAAGAGCCATAACCAACAATACCACTCATCTGAAAACCTCTTTTACAACTAAACCCTTGCAAATAATGTTGTCAATCCTGCTTTTTAAAGTTATTTGCCTTTCTTCTTGGGCCTTTCCTTGAAGAATGACAACGCCAGTGCACCCAGCACGAGTATGGCACCGATTATTATCATGTTGGCCATGTTCAGCTCACTGCTTTTAACTGTCATTGCCTTGGATTCAGCCATCACATCCACAAGGTCAAACTGCACTGTGTTTCCATTGAATCCGGGGGTAACGTTTCCTGCATGGGCTTCGGTTATCGGCGCGGGCATGATTATCCTGTAACTTAGGCTGGAATCAAATCTTCTGAGATATCCTACTGCCTCGCTGTTGGTTTCACTGTCAAGAAGGTCCAGCACTTCTGATGATTCCCCTTCGGATTCCAGGATGTCTGCCTCATCCAGCAGCTGGTCCAGGGTCCGGCTGAACCGGTCAGTAGGCACTTTGCTTACAACCAGCGTGTAATCTATGTTGAAAACGCCGTATTCTGTTTTGAAACTGTAATAGGGACCTGCCGAAAAACTCTCGGACATTGAGATTCTGTCACCCTCAACGCTGCAGGTATATGCCTGGCTTTCGTTGCATATTACACTGACCCCCTCAAGAGCATTTTCTCCGAGCTCCGCGGCAAACAGGTTGATGTCCATACTCTTGACAATCACTGAACTGCCATCGCGTTTCACGGTCTGCTCATAACTCTGGGCGATTCCGGCATGCACAGCCAGAGACATCAGAAGCAGAGCAAAGATAAACCTCCTCATAATTTTCCCTCGCACTAAACTTTTATATAGCCTTCTTATATTCGGCAACCATTTCCCCAATCCCCCGCTCCAGTGGCCGGGGGGAAAATCCAAGCTCTTTTCGGGCTTTGCTGCAGTTGAAAACCCGGTCGCTGGAAAGAACCGCGATGTCCTCCGGGATGAATAGAGGATTTCCGCCCAGCAGGCTTGTCCTGAGAAGCTCCAGGTTTGCAAAAACCCTGGCCAGGCAGACCGGCATTCTTCTTTCCGGGAAACCGGCCCCCAGTTTTTCCGATGCAATCCGGTACACCTCGGCCTGGGGAAGACATTCCCCCACTATCACATAAACCCCGTTTCCCTTTTCAACTGCGCTTTCAATGGCATCAACTACATCAGAGACGTGCACAAAAGGAATGTGGTTCTGGCCGTCGCCCATTAGTGACATTTTTCCTTTGTCTATCAGCCTCAATACCTTGAAATATTCCTTGAATCCGGGGCCGTAGACAGGCCCAATCCTCAGAATCACATGGTTGGGATGGGATTTCACTATCCTCTCTGCCCGGAGCTTTGACTCTGCATACGGCGTGTCTGGGCTGACAGGCGTTTCTTCATCGGCGGGGATATCCGCCAGCCTCTTTCCGTAGACAGAAATTGAGCTGGAGAATACAATCCGGGCTCCGGGGGGGAGAGCTGAAACGACCCTCCGGGTAAGCTCCACATTGCCTTCCATGGATTTCTTTTTATCCAGAAAATCCCTGGAACCTGCAAGATGGATTACTGTTTTTGCGTCCCTGAAAATCTTTTTGAGGCTCTCCCCTGAAAAATCGGTGACTGTTTCGCCTTCAATGCCGCTTTTTTTCCTTACAACTGCAGTTGCATCCATCCTTTCAAGCACTGCCCGGCCAAGCCGGCCGCTGGCACCGGTGACGTAAATCCTAGAGTTCATACTTCTTCGCTATCTCTTTCATTTTGTTGTCAATCTTTTTCTCTGCTTCCAGCCTGCTGAGACGGTATTCTTCAAGGTCCACGAATTCCATCCCTTCGGCAAGTTTCGGGTGGACCTCCTTTATCTGTTTGAACATCTCCTGGGCAATCCTCCGGTAATCGGGATGGCCCTGCATGGAGGTCCGGAGTTCGAGCATATGGTATGCCTCCCTCAGATTGAAGGACATGTACCACCTTATATTGAATGCCAGCGGAACCACATACTGGGCATGTGTTTCGTATTTTTTTGAAATCTGGCCATAGGCATTTCTCGCCTGCTCCATGGCATCGCTGAAGGCATCTTCCAGGCCGGCCTCCACTATCTCCCCTGGCAGCATGTAGCCATGGTGGGTGCTCAAAAGCTGTCTCTGCTGGGTAAGCATCCTGTGCCTGTGCATGTCCCGGTAGGCCCCGAAATTGGCGCAGATATCGAATGTATAATACGCATGCTCAAATGCCCGGCCCGGCTTGTGCCTCCGGTTCTCCCTTTTGTTGGTGTATGCGGCTATGACTGCCTGCTTTTCCTCGTCAGTCATCTCCTCCACAATCCTGGCTATCTCACCCATGGGCTTGGAGAGATAGGGGTAAAGGGCCGCAGTGATAATCTTGGTTTCTGCCGCAGCATCGTACTTCACCAGCTTTACTTCCTCTTTTCCGCCTGGCTTCCGGTATTCCTCCACCAGGCTGTCCATTGCGGCCCTTACTCTCTTGAAATAAGCCTGCATGGAAAGGCCGTATTTGTTGTCTGCCCTTTTGACAAAAGACGGTATTACCTTGGAGAGCTCCTCCTGCATGCTCCGGGCAAGTGTGTTCATCTCCAGAAGGTCATCCGCGTACATCCTGGTTAGAAGGTATTCAAATGCCCTGCCGTTGCCGAAAAGTCCCATGTTGGTGAGGGTGGAGGCCGGGAGCATGCCCCTCAGTATATCACAGGTTTTTGCCCTGACTGTTGATTCATACGCCCTTTCGCTTACGTCCTCTCCCTGGGGCTCCTTTTCCTTCACAAAGGCGGATACCGCCGGCACCAGTTCTGAATACTTGTCGAAGCACATGTCGCATGTCTCGACGTAAAGGTCTGCAAAATCAGAATTCATAAGCATTTCGTCCCGGTGGTAGGGCCATATCCCGTCCTCTCTCTTCTGGTCAAAATACACGTAACGTGTAGATTTTTCCAGGGGGGAAAGCCCTATCCTTGCATCCTCTATTGCCTTGGTTGCAAGTATTGAGATTCCTTCCAGCGCAATGTGTGCTCCGGCGAGCTCTGCCACTGAATCATCACCATAGCCTACCAGCACCCTCTCATAGAACTTTTCTGCCTTGCCGGTTTTTATCCCCTCAGGACCTGCTTTTGGTACAGATGCAAGCATTTCCCGGAGATTAAGCTCTTCTGACTGCATGAATTCCCTGAGGAGCACCTCCCTGAGGCTCTTGGGTGTTCTGCTGTACCTTGAAAAAAGGGCGCCTTTCACCACTTCGGGAAGATTGGTAAGAACAAAGACCGGTTTGTCCACATTGGTCATAAAAGGAGCGACCAGTTTCTTTTCTTCTTCTGTCAAAGCCATACTGCTTCTTTCCCTGAAAGAGTTTTTATTGTATTTGTTACCTTTTTAAAATGTTGTAAATTAATTAATATAGTGGTCAAATGAGGCAGGCTTTCCACAGCAAAAAATCTATCCTTCAGCGCACAAGGCATGCGGGGAGCAAGGCAGTTTCAGCCTTTGCCATGTTCCTGATGGTCAGCTGCTCTGCGGGGCATTTCTCTGCAAAAAACAAAGGGTACCACCCTCCCGGAAGTTTTGCACGCCAAAACCTTTTTTTTGCCAGGCAGGCCGAAACCCGGAAAAAACCCCGCTGCACTCTTTCAAACAACACACTCAGCTGCTCTGCGAACGGAACAGAGCAGTCGGTTCTGCTGGATATAACGGTAGAGGGGAAATCCCGGCTGCTCTGCTCCGAGAGCTTTACTGTGATACTGTCTTCTGAAGTGGCAGTTGTAACCCTGGGAATTGAAAAGATTATGGCCGGCAGGGGAATGCTTGGGAGCATTGACGGGGCTTTTTTCCCTGCAAATTCCTATGAGCTGGAGATGATGAAGCCGGCTTCAGAGGGAATTGAGAAGGCTGAAATACACGGGAGCATGTTCACAGTCAGGACCAGCAAGGGCAATGAATGGACAATCGACCTTTCCTGCCCCGGGAAAGGATGGTATATTTATTAGTCTCTTTCATTACTTCTTTATGGCCAGAGGGAGAAGGGTGAGAAGGGCGCCCTCGGTTGTGCGGGTTCCGACTCTTACCCTCAGCGAAGTGGGCGCAAGGGCCGGCAGGGCCTTCCAGGCTTCAGTCAATGCAATAATCCGGGAGCATTTCAGCAGGCGGCCGCCTGCATCTGAGATTTCCGAATTAAGAAACTATCTGAAAAATTCAGTAAGTTCCAGGGGGATTGTGGACATGGATGCCCTGATGAACAGGTTTTCAAGAAAACACCCTGATTTTCTGATTTCCAGGTACTACTGGGCCGCCCGCACCACCGGGTGGATTCTTTCAGTGGACAGCCCGGTGCGGTTTGACGCTGAAACCTTTGACCGGCTGGGGCGAAGGATTGTTTTCAGGGCCAGAGCCTTGCAGGAGGATGTCCGGGAGGTCTTCCAGCCAATGGCCCGGAGATTTATGTCAGCTGCAGTGCGTGCCTATGCAAACCAGGCTCCGGTAAGGTTTGACATTGGCAGGATAGGAAGATGGTTCCCGGAGTTCGGGAATGAACTGGCCAGGCATCTTGCAGAAAGGCTTGGGCAGGCAAGGTCTTCCCTCCCAATGACTGCTGAATATGACAGCAGGAATAATAGAATAACTGTGGTTTATCGGAAAAAGGACCGTTCTGAAAGCTCATGAGCCCTCTTTTTTCTCAGGCATGAGCGCACCAAGCACTCCCAGCAGCTGGGGCCTGGTGGCAACTACCTTGGCAACCGGGCCTGCGAATTTTCCCGCCATTATTGCTTCAAGGTCCTTGCCAGCGATTGAGTTGAATATGTGGTTCAGGTCGTCGTCGCTAAGCTTTTCCAGCACTTTTCTTACCAGCAACCTTTTGGCCACCTTCTTCCCTGCGCTTTCCTTCCACTGTTTTTCGTATCCGGCAAGCCTTTGCCTGCTGTAGTCTTTTTCCTGGTGTGCGGCCGCAGCAAACTTTGCCGCCATTACCCCGCTTTCCATTGCCAGGGCAATTCCTCCGCCGTGGGTCGGGTCCACCTGCTTTGCAGCGGTTCCTATCACCATGCAGTTGTCTTGGACAAATTCGTTCAGTGGGGCCCCCACTGAAATAACACCTCCGAAATCATCAAGGGTGGAGGCAATTTTCAGCTTTTCCTGGCTGCTGATGAAGTCGTCAAGCAGCCTTTTCGGGGTTGCACCGTCCATTCCCCCCTGTTTTTTACCGGTGTTGAGGCTTCCGCCGATGCCGATTCCAACATTTGCCTTTGACTTGGCCTTGGGGAATATCCAGACATACCCCCTCGGTGCGATCTTGTTTCCGAAATAAAGCTCAATCAGGTTCTCATGGGGATAAGGCCCCATCTCGTACTGGTAGCAGGTGTCAACATCATAAAGCTGGTGAACGGTCTTGAAGCCCATCTGCCTAGCCATCATTGATTCCATTCCTTCCGCAGATACAACCAGCGGAGCCCGGACTTCATACGGCTCTCTTCCCCCATGTGAAAGCCGGACTCCCCCAGGCCTGCCTTTTTCGTCTTTTATTATTCCGACTGCCCTGGTATAGACGCGGACTTTTGCTCCTTTGTCCACTGCCAGCTCACAGAGCCATTTGTCGAATGTCTTTCTTTCCAGGACCCACCCCCTCGTACCCTCGGTCTTCCATACCAGGGCGGTTCCATCCGGGGAGTATACCTTTGTCCCCTCCACCGGGGCAGAATAGCAGGCTTTCGGGAGCTCCAGGCCTTCCCTGATAACTTCAAAATTCCTGAGCCCTTCCCCGCACCTCACCGGAACCCCTATCTCCTTTCTTTTGTCGACTACCAGCACCTCCATGCCGGATTCTGCCGCAACCCGCGCAAATGTGGAGCCGGCAGGCCCTCCCCCTATCACAACAGCGTCATAATCGTATTTCATTCTATCATCTCTTTTTTCTGTGGAGCGTGATTGCATGCACCGGGCAGTTCTGGACGCATAGCCCGCAGTCCACACATTTCCCGGGACTTATTCTGATTCTCGTGTCTGTCACTTCTATGGCACCGGAGGGGCACACTGAATAGCAGTTCCGGCAGAGGATGCATTTCTGGTAATCTATTGCTATCATCAGGACCACACTGGGAAAACACTGTCTGAAAAATTAATTAAACCGTTCTGTCCATTAGTTAAAAGATGATAAAAATTCTCGGCGCCGGACTGTCCGGCCTTTCTGCCGCCATCAACCTCAAAAGAGGCGGAAAAGACGTTCTGGTGATGGAAAGGCTGCCATCGGTGGGCATGCATATTCACCCCAATTACCAGGCTCTCAGGACCAGCATAACCGGTCAGAGCCTGGACGGCTGGTTTTCTTCCATGGGCCTGCGGCCGAAAGGCTACCGGGCCCAGTTCCTTTCCAAAATGGTTCTTGAAACCCCAAACACCGGAATCAGGGAGCTTTCGTTTGTGGAGCCGGTTCCTTTTGTTTTGCGGGGGGGAAAAGGCTCGCTGGAGTGGGCCCTTTACAATGAGGCCAGGGAGATGGGAGTGGAATTTGAATTCAACACCCGGCAGAAAACCGCTGATATTGTGGCAACCGGGCACATGCGCTGCGATGCAGCTGCCTACGGGGAAATATACGAGGTTCCAGAATTTCCGGAGGACCGCTTCTTTTACATGCACAACGACCGTCATTCCCCCCGGGGCTGGTACTGCTATATTGTTCCCATGGGCGGAGGGCTGGTTGAGGTAGTCAACTGTGTATCCCAGCCCAATGTTCCCAGGCTCAGGGAATACTATTCACGGCTTGTCCGGGAGAATTCCTTTATCAGGGGCTATATCGGAGACAAGGAGCCGGCCAGTGCGTTCGGCGGTTTCGGAAGCGTGGATTTTCCGGCCACTGCAAAGAAGGGCGGGCAGATGCTGGTAGGAGAGGCAGCAGGGTTCCAGGATGTCTGCAGGGGGTTCGGAATCAGCTATGCGCTTGAATCAGGAAGGCTGGCCGCCAGGTCTATTCTTGACAAAAAAGACTATAATTCCCTTTGGAGGAAATCGCTGGGAAACAGCCTGAAAAAGGATTTTGCCAGGAGGCTTGCAGTTACCATTGCCGGAGACCGGGCAGTGGAATGGTACTTCCGGAAGTTCAAAAACAACGACACTGTTGACTATTCTATGACCGAGCCCAATGAGCTTGTATACAATACTGTCGGCGAGCTTGCATGCAGGGCAGAGATTCTCAAAAGAAAATTGCTGGGCTACTGGTAAGCTACCTGAGGGCTCCCAGCACTTTCAGAAGCCGGGGCCTTCCGGCAACTATTTTTGCGACCGGCTCTGCAAATTTTCCGGACATCGCCAGCTCCAGGTCCTTGTATGTAACTGCGCCGATTATGTAGTCGAGGTCTTCATCGTCCAGCTTTTCAAGGGCTTTCTGCAGCTTCAGCCTCTGCTCGCAGGTTTTTCCCTCGCTTTCCCTCCACAGCTTTTCGTATTCATAAAGCGTCTTTTTGCTGTAATCCTTTGTTTCATGGGCCTTTGCCGCGATTCCTGCGGCAAGCCGGCCTGCATGCATGGCAAGATAAATGCCCCCTCCATGGATTGGGTCCACCTGCTTTGCCGCGGTTCCTATTACCATGAAATTGTCTGTTACGAATTCCTTCATGGGAGCGCCCACTGATATTACCCCGCCAAATTCAGTAAGGATATTTGCATCACTGAAACCCTTTCGTTTCTCAATGAAACGGTCAAGGACCTCCTTGGGCGCAGCCCCGTCAATTCCGCTTCTTTTCTTCCAGTCTGTGAGGTGGCCTCCGATGCCCACTCCCACGTTGGCCTTGCGGCCGGCCTTGGGAAATATCCAGACATAGCCCCGGGGGGCTACCTGCTTTCCGAAATAAAGCTCAATGAGGTTCTCATGCTCTATTGGTTTCATCTCATACTGGTAGCATGTTCCCACATCCTGAAGCCGGTGCACAGTGTTGAAGCCCGCTTCCCGGGCAATCATTGATTCCATTCCCTCTGCAGAGACTACCAGAGGTGCCCTTGCCGGGTATTCCCCCTTTCCGGATTCAGAAAGCATGACACCGTTTATACTGCCGTTTTCCTTAAGCAGGCCGGTTGCCCTTGTATAAACTTTTACCCTGGCACCCTTTTCCACCGCCAGCTCGCAGAGCCATTTGTCAAAGATTTTCCTTTCCAGAACCCATCCCTGGGTGCCGTCGGTTTTCCAGGTTAAGGATTTTCCGTTGGGGGCATATATCCTTGCCCCCCTCACATTGGTGGAAAAGCATCTTCCAGGTAGGTCAACCTCGCCGGTGATTATTTCGCTTTCGCCAAGCCCCTCGCCGCACCGGACCGGCACTCCGATTTCCTTTCTTTTGTCCACTACCAGTACATCCATTCCCTCTGCCGCAGCATAACGGGCAAAGGTTGAGCCGGCAGGCCCCCCGCCGATTACTATGACATCATGGTCAAAGTCCATGAACTCAGTCCTCTTTTGGAAGGTCTTCGGCCTTTTTGACGCCCTTGTGAAGCTCTATTACATTCGCAGGACACACCTTTACACAGAGGCCGCAGTCTATGCATTTTTCGGGATAATGCTTCATCCTGGTTCCCACTGCTTCAATTGCATTTACAGGACAGACCGATGAACAGCCGACACAGAATATGCATCCCTCATGCTTGATTTTAATCATCGGGAATTCACCTGTATCGGGGTTTGCCTGATAGAAATTATAAAGCTACTTGTCGGCCTGGCGGAGAAATTCTGCTCCCCAGTTTTCATAGCCCAGAATCACAAGGCCGGTAATCAGCTGCGGAACCATAGAGTCCCGGTTTTCCCTGAGATATCTTGCCATTGCCGAACCCTCCATTGGTATGGTGTCCAAAGCTGCAATCCCTGCACTGCCGTTTGCCTTTTTCCTTGCTTCATCAATCTGCTTTGTTTCCAGTTCGGCTCTGAGAATCCCGAGTATGCCTATCGCCCCCACAGGCTGGACGGTGTCCATCACCAGTCCTAGGTAATCCGGATTGGTTGTTTCCAGGCTTATGCCAGTTTCCTCTTCAAATTCTTTTCTGCAGCAGCTTTCCCAGGCATCCCCGGCCCTTTTTTCACTGGAAATCACGTCAGCATCAAACATGCCGTTTGATGCCAGGCCCCCCCGGGTCTTTTCGGACAGAAGAGCGTTATCCCCCATCCTTTTGCCTGAAGGGGTTGTTTCTTTCTGGGCTACAAGCAACACCTCCCTGCCATTGTCTCTTGCAGTAACATGGGCATTGGTGTTCAGCCTGAAAGCCTTGAGCCTGCAGATGTCTTCAATCCCAAAATGTTTCATTGCAAGGGTTTCCGACAACTTCATTTTTGTTACCAGGGCGGAAATTGTCCCCGGCAGTATACCTAGGGAATCCACAGCCAGCTTGTCGCTGTCAACCCATCTTCCACCTGCTTTAGCGTTTTCCCTGCTTCTGATTGCAGAAGCCTTTTCCCTGATGCTGTCCGGAAGCCTCAAATCCGAAAGCCTTCCATATGCGGGAATAACGTATACTGAGCGACTGCTTCTGGCACCCTTTTCGGTGTGCAGATGCAACGGGACACATCCATTTTCAGTAAGCCTTTTGAATCTCTCCAGGCTTTTGCGGGTGAGCTGGGGCGAGATGTTTTTGAATTGGCAGATATCGTTGTGCCTTAGGCTGATAACTCTTAAACCCATGATAATTTTGTGTTTCAATGAGATTATAAATGTTTACGTGCCAATATCGACTGTTTTTAATCCCTAACTTACAACAGAAGGGCATGAATCTTGTCAGCCCGAATTTTTCAGACGTTATGGAACCAAATGTTGAAATCAGGAAGTTCCCGGACAGCGATGTCTATGTCCGCATACCCGGAATCTCCGAGCTGCAGGGAGAGGATGTGAGCCTGTTCCACCGCCTTTATCCCAACCAGGATACCGAGATTCTCAGTGCACTTTTCCTCCTTGATACCCTGAAAAGGGTAGGGGCAAGGACCACCCTGGTCTCCCCCTATCTTCCCTATTCCCGCCAGGACAAGACATTCAGGGAAGGGGAGGCCCTTAGCGCACAGGCGCTTTGCGGTCTGCTCTCCCACGCCGGAGCCCACAAGCTGGTCACTGTTGACTGCCATTTCCTGAAAAAGGAAGGCGAGGCCGAATACGGCGGCCTGAAAATAGACAACCGCAGCGCAAACAGGCTGCTCGTGGAGCATGCCAGGAAAAAGCTTGAAGCCCGGGAGCTGGAACTCATCTCCCCGGACCAGGGGGCCAACTACCTTGTCTCTGACTTCGGCGGCAAGAGCATGAAAAAGGTCCGGGGCGAATACCAGGAAGGGGAAGAAGCCTACCGTACCGTTGAAAAGGTGGAATCTGAATTTGATGTGCGCGACAAGCATGTCCTTATCCTGGACGACATGATATCAACCGGGGGGACAATGATAGAGGCAGTAAAAAACGTGAAGAAAGGGGGCGCCAGGACGGTGCTGTGCGCAGCAACCCACGGGTTCTTCCTGAAGAATTCCCTGGAAAAGCTGAAAGGTCTCACCGACGGCGTTTTCACAGCAAATTCCATACTGAATCCTGCTGCCGAGGTGGATATACTGCCCCTGCTCAGGTGACCAGGGCCCTGTACTCTTCGGCCAGCCGCTCTGCCTTTTCCTTTGTTTTTGCTTCTGCAAAAAGCCTGACGTAGTCCTCAGTTCCCGACGGCCTTATTATAACCCATGAATCTTCAAGATTGATGCGCACCCCGTCAACGTCCACATAATCCCTGTTGTTTTCCTTTGCATAGTCCAGGGCCTTCTGCACAATCTGTTTCTTTTTTTCTCCCTGCGCTTCAATCTTCAGCTTTACATTGTGGTAGGCAGGTATTTCCTCCAGCCAGCTGCTGAGCTTTTTTTCGCACAATGCCTCGGCAAGCTTGGCTGCGGTGAGCATTCCGTCCTTTGCCAGGCTGAGTTCCGGCCAGATGACGCCCCCCACTTCTTCCCCGCCTATCACTGCCGGCCGGCTTACAATCTCCTCGCAAAGATAGGGTGCGCCAATGGCGGTGTACCTCACCCTGCAGCTGAACCTTTCTGCGACATCTTCAACCGCCCTGCTGGTCGCGACCGTGGTTACTGCATCCCCTTTTTTTCCGGAAAGCTTCCAGAGTACACAGAGTGCGTATACCCTGTCCCCAATCACGTAGTTCCCTTTCTCATCCACGAATATTACACGGTCACCGTCCGCATCCCAGGCAATCCCGGCATCCGCATTGCCGGATTCCACTGCTGCGATAAGCTCCTGCACGTTCTTTTCAGAAGGCTCGCTGGGCCTTCCGGGGAAACGGCCGTCCAGATGGGAGTTCAGGGTTATGATGTCAGCGCCAAGCTCCTTGAAAAGCCTGGGCGCAATCACCGATGCGGTTCCGTTGCCGCAGTCCAGGACCAGCTTTGGCTTCCGTTTTCTGATTTTTTCCGTGTCCACATGCTCCTTTATTGCCTGGATATGGTCAGGCACTGCCCGGTCGTAAAAGGTGATGCTCCCCACCCTGTCCCATTCTGCAAGCCCAATGCTGTCCATAAGTTTCTCTATCTCTTCTCCCCTTTCTTTGGATACTGCAATGCCCTTGCCGTCTACCACCTTGAGTGCATTCCACTCAGGAGGGTTGTGGGATGCGGTTATGATTATGCAGCCGTCTGCATCCAGCTTCTTTATCATGTACTCCGCGGTAGGTGCACTTGTTATGCCCAGCTCAACCACGTCACAGCCCACACTGGCCAGGCCGGAGACTACTGCAGAGCGCAGCACATCCCCGGTCAGCCGGCAGTCCCTTGCCACTATAATCTTTCCTTTTTTGAAGTACATGCCCACCGCCTGGGCAACTTTTAATGCAAGCGAAGGGTTCAGCTCGCTGAAAAGCCCCCTGACCCCGTTGGTTCCGAAATACATGCAGGAAAGTCGGTTGTTTATGGATTTAAAGGTGCTGTTTGCAGATGTTTATTATGAGGAAAACACTATCCACGCAGGAAGAGGTTTTCAGCCAGGGATTCTCCGGGCTCCGCCAGCCTGGAGGGCCTTCTTGAGGTTGTGGACCGACAAGCCCCACCTATGATGGGCAGGGCATGTCCCGGAGGGCGCAACAGATGCCCTCACGCCGGGTGTGGACCTCAGGGAGCTTGACCGCGCCCTTGATTCGCCGCCTTCCGGAACCCCCCAGTCTCTTGCGGACAAGGTAAGGCAAATTGTAAAACAGGCCCCTGGGCTTCCGGAAAACGACAGGCAGATGGAAGCCGTCAGCGCTGAACTGCAGAATGTTCTGGACAGTATCGTAACCGGCCTTTCCCCAAGCCGGGCCCCGCCCGTAGTTCCATGCAGAAATGCGGGGGTGCGGTGATAAGAAGAGCCGGGTGGTTCTGCTCTATTTATTTTTTTTGCTGTTCTTCAATCCAGTTCATGGAAATTATCGTTCTGCGCCTCTGCCACCGGCTTCCGAGGGACGAAAGGATATCCACCCATGTTGCGCTGGTGGCCAGGGCATTCGGGGCAGACTCGCTTATATACACAGGGCAGCATGACTCCGGCCTGGAAGAAAGCGTCAAAAGAATCTGCGAAAGATGGGGCGGAAAAACGTCATCCGGAAACTTTTCTGTTTCCTATGAAAAGAGCCCCCGGAGCGCTATCAGGAAAATGAAAAAACAGGGATTTGCAGCAGTTCATCTTACCATGTATGGAATCCCGCTTCAGGAAAAGCTCAAGAAAATGAAAGCCAATGAAAAACTGCTTCTGATAGTTGGCTCCGGGCAGGTCCCAAAGGAAATATACGGCCTTGCCGATTTCAACATATCGGTTACAAACCAGCCCCACAGTGAGGTCGCCGCACTGGCCATAATCCTGGACAGGCTTATGCAGGGAAAAGAGCTGAGCGGCTTCGACTTCAAAGGGAAACTCCGAATCAGGCCATCGGAAAAGGGAAAGGAATTCTACTGAAATCAGCGGAGATTGAATCTGGACAGCACTTCATATGCCATGAACCGTTCCGGAAGCAGCTCCATGAATTTCATCGTGGCGGAGCCGATTTTCCCTGCAAAATCCGCCTGGATTCTTTCTATGACCAGGCCGGCCCTTTTCAGCAGGCTCTTGGCGTCGTCAAAGTGGCCGGCAGCATTGTCCTGGTTTTTCTTTCCAATCAGGGACTGCCCGGCATTTATTTTGTCCCTGGCAAGCACCTGCAGGAATTCAGCCGCGGCTGCAGAATTCTCCGCAGGCGGCCATCCAACATACACCCGCCCCCTCTCCGGTTTTGGGATATCATTTAGTTCCTTCAGGCGTTTAACACAGTCTTTTTCAAGTGCCACAACAGAGGCGTAAAGCTCGGCCAGGTCAAAGCTTGCCACCGCCAGTTTCTGCTCAATGTCTTCTGCCCTGTTCCCGGTTTCCTGCAGGCGCCGGTACGGCCCTCCGTCCGGCATGGAAGCAATTTCCCCTGCATATTCCTCCAGGCATCTTTTTGCAGCTGCAGCATAGGCGGGAAAGGCTGCCTTTGCATTCCTGATTAATCTTTCCTGCCTCTGCAGGCTTTCAGAGAGGTTTCTGGCCCTTCTCATGTAATGCAGCGATTTTCTGTGGCTCTCGCCTGTTTTCTTTCTGGTAAAAAACACAGCCTCTCCCAATAGATATTGACTAATTACATTTTTAAACACTTTCTGCACCTCAAAGCCGGGCCGGCCTCGGGCATCCCGATAGATTTTTATTAAATGGCGGGGTTTATTGGTCGTGATTACATGCTGGAGGTACTCAATATTGTTTTCAATGGAGGAGAAGTAAAACGGATGGAGCACAATGTTCCGGAATCTGTTAATGTCAATGTTAACATAGACAAGGTAACCCTGAAAGACCCCAACCAGGCCCTTCTTGATTTCACTTATTCCATTGACTACAAGCCAAAGGTTGCCCGCCTGAAAATAACCGGCCAGGCATACTGCAGGGATACAAAAGAAAATCTCAAGAAAATGCATGCTGCCTTCAAGAAAAAGAAAGTAATGCCCATGGAATACGGGGCAAGGGTTGTCAACATGATAAACGCCAACGCAGGCATGAACAGCATCTTCCTGATAAGGCCGTTCAATCTTTTGCCGCCTTTCATGCCGCCCATGCTCACAACCGAGCCGTCCCAGGAGCGCACTGTCCAGAAAAAGAAAAAATCAAAGAAGAAAAAGTGACTACCACCTTATTCTTCCGTACATCATCATCCACCAGCCCATCATCTCGGCTTCGCTGATTCCCTCGCTCCAGCTTTCAAGATATTCCGGCCTTCCCACTTCGCCCGGAATCAGCGGCCATCTTCCCCTGGCCCCGGTCACTCCGATGCTGTATTCGGTTCCAAGCACGGAATGCTCGGGCTGCCGGAGATAGCTGAATCCAAGGCCTGCCCTGAAAATGAACTCGTTCTGCCAGTCTATTGCAGTCCTTCCTGCTTCGGAACCGCCCTGGACTTCGCTGTAGTCCCGGACCTGCTCCGCCCCACCTTCAAAGAAGAAGTGCAGGCTCAGCCTCTCACCGGTGACGATGTCTGCCCTGGCCCAGGTGATGCCTGTTCCTGCGGTTGTCCTCCTGAGGTCTGACACTTCGCACCCGCCGAGCTGGGAGCACACATCCCTGAGTTCATCTTCATTCTCCCAGACATCGTTGGAGCCGAGCACGACCCGGCCGGTAGCGCGGTTGAAGAACACGTACCAGAATATCTGGTCGGTATACTCGGCAGTGTTGGTCAGCTGGTGCCGGAGCGATGTGGTTACTGTCAGCTGCTCCCATTCCCTTTCCTGGTATGTCCTGAGCCCGTAAAGCGCTCCCATCAGCCAGTCGTTCTGGTGGTCCTGGAGCAGATGGACGAGGCCGCCCACTGTCCAGTTTCCTTCCGGCCGGTAGGTATCGTATTCGCTGGAGCTAAGCGGCAGCGTAATCCCGCCGATTATCCTTTCCGCAGTGAACGCGCGCAGCCTCCTGTCTCCGGAGAACACAACATCGTATCCTTCCTCTGCCCTTTCAACCTCAACGCGGGAAACCCCTCTTCCGATGTAACGGTCCCTCCTGCGCCATTCGTCATAATCGTCTTCGTTTCCTATTATTATGGAGCCCCTGGCATCAGCGCGCTCTGCAACCGGGCTTACCAGGACATAGAAGGTGCCGTGGCGTTCCTCATCCTCCCGCAAATGGGTGCCCAGAATCACATCATACCTGTCTGCGGCAAGGCCGTGCCGCGAAGGGGCATTGGTGGCCCCTGCAAGCACATCGGTGAGGTTTCTTTCAAAGAGCAGTCTTATCTCCTCTCCGGTCAGCTCTGACTCGCTGGCTGCCCTTTGGACCGTAATCCCGGATGCAAGCCGGTGCTCCAGGCTGTCCGCCTGCCCGGCCCTTCTCCTGAACTCGCTTCTCATTGCATCTCCGGAAAGAAGTATCCAGCCCAGGTCGGATGCATGGGTGGCAACTATGTCCACCGCATCTGCGGAATACTGCCTGCGCAGCCTTGCCAGCTCGGGCTCAGGGTTCCGCAGCTCGCCATAGATGTTCCTTATCATCCTTGCCGAACTGGCGTAGTCGTCTCCGGAAAGGTCTCCCATCCGGTCTGCATAAAGCTGGGCAACCAGGGACCGTGCGATGGGGTCCTCTTCCTCCTCCACCCTGGTCCGGAGCTCAGCTGCTATCTGGTCTTCCGGACGCATCATCCAGGCCAGGTCTGCCCCCCTTTCCCTGACCATTTCCACAAGCTGGGGCCCATAGCTGTGTATCAGCCTCTGCCCGTTGTATGAGGATGAGCCCATCTCAGTGTAGACATCCCTCAGCGCATCGTTGACATCTGCTTCAGCCGGCATGGTGACTGTCCTTTCGTAGCGCATCAGGTCAAGGCTGGGCCAGTCCACTATGCCTGCACCAAGGTAGAGGTCTATCCATGGCCTTACCGAGTCCTGGTGCACCTGCGGGTTTCCCTGTGCATCTTCGGATACCACCAGCCCGGACATGCGGTAGGCATGCCCGAGGATGTCTGCGAAAGCGCGGGTGGGCCTTCCGAACAGGAACAGCCCGTAAAGGTTTCCATAGGACTGCTCGTCAAAGTACTGCCCCCCTCCGACCGTGTAAACCCTTACCGATTCACCATCATAACCATAGCCCAGGGCAAACCTCCAGATGTCCCTGTCCATGCTCTGCCTCATTGATTCGGAAAGCGATGTCAGAATCTGCCTTTCCTGGTCGGGGTTGCGCTGAATCTGCCTCATTGCCTGCTCTATCCTTTCATACATGCTGGTGAATCCGGGGATTCTCTGCCCGCCTACCAGAACGCCGTGGCGGTTTGCCCAGTACATCATGAGCAGGGTGGCATAATGGGAACTCGGCCTTTCGGTTTCTTCCTCTTCCCCCACCCAGTTCTCAAGGTTTCCGTACATGTAGTTTCCGGCAATGAGCCACCCGGCGTTTCGCGCCTCATCCTCGTTCCAGCCGTAAAGGTCAACAAGGTAGGTCTGCATGTTTGAATACATGTTGTCGGCTTCATCTTCCACCACCCGGTACTCCCGGAGCAGGTCGATTTCGCTCATGGAGAACATCGCTCCGTAGCCGTAGGTTTCAAACCGGCTGGTGGGTATTTCATGCCTCCACCGGAATCCTGCAGTGGCAGGGTATCCCCCCACTGCCCTTGCCTCAAAGGACTGCTCCAATGGGTCTACCCTCATCCGTCTCCACATGACGTCCACCGAGCCGTGGGCAATCCTGGTGCCGGTAATCCTGGTGGGGTCTTCCTCATCAACCTCGGTCAGTTCAGAGCCCCGGTAGAACGCGGCATATATATCCCGCTGGTCCCTGTCCTGAAGCAGGTTGGTGACTGCGAGGCCTACTGCCTGCTCGGCATGCCTTGGCTCCATGGAGCCCAGGTTTCTTACCAGCTGGCCGAACATCAGCGAGGAAACGGTGTCCCCTTCCTCTCCCCGGGGAATAGTAAATCCTGCCGCAGCGCCGTCAAATCCGTGGAGCGCGGAATCACCGGTCATCATTTCCTGGCCCACGAATCTGGTTGAGCCAAGTATGTGCTGGGTATTCGCCCCGCCGTAAAGATAATTAAGAAGCTGGGATTCGGTGTGTGCTCCGTAGGCGAGCTGGTATATGTTGCCCTCCTCGGTTACAAAGTAAAGCCTGCTTTTCAGGCGCCCCCTTTCTTCCTGCTCAACCTCGCGGGTCTGGCGCTCCACCTGGTTCATGGTTACGCCCATGCTTTCCAGCATCTGTTCTGCCTGCTGCCTTGCCTCCTGCTGTTGCGCTTCAGTGGATGCGTTGTTCATGTCGTCCAGGTGCTCGTTAAGCTGGGAAAGGTCCACGGATGAAGGGTCTCCTACCCCCATTTCCTGAAGGTCGTCACTGGAAAGGTTCCAGTCCGGCCTGCCCAGCAGCTGTGGCACATGCTCGCCGGCAACAAAAACGAGCATGTCAGTCTGATTTTCGGATGCAATCCTCTGGTAGGAGTCAAGCAGCCCTCCATATCTCTCGGAGGTGGTGACTTCCTCGCCTTCGCTTATGCTGGTTGCGCGCTCCCAGTTGAATTCCTCCCTTAGGCGGTGGATGCCCACGCCTTCTTCTCTCCAGTTGACAGGGACAAGGTCCAGCAGCGGGAGCGGCAGTGGTCCGGTCAGCGGGCTGGGAACGCCTGCAGCATGTGCACGGTATTCCAGCCGGTCCCTGGAAGTTCCTGTCCTTACCGCCTCTTCACCTTCGGCTTCCCGGACTGTCTCTGTTTCTGCCCGGGTGTATCTCAGCGCTGCCCTTTCTCCTCCGGTTACCCCGCGGAGCACCCCGGTGGCGCCCACTCCGGCAGCCTGCTCGGTTTCCTCGAATTCCCCCTCGGTCCTAACTCCCTCCTGCCCTTCTGCGGCATAGAACATGCCTGCCTCGGCTGCTCCGGAGAGCCAGTAGTCCTGGAAATTGGCAGGCATCTGGCCGAACAGCTCGTTGAGCCTTCTGATTATGGTGGATGCTCCAAGCGCTCCAATCCTGTACCGGGCAGGCACGCCCCTCCTGAACATCCTTTCAGCAGGCGGCCTCAGCTGGTCGTACATATTTGAGAACAGGCCCATGGCTCCGGAGTCGAGCACAAAACCTCCAGGCACCGGCATGAACGGGGTTCTGGGCGCCGTGGGCCTGGGAAGCAAACCCAGCGGCTGGCCTTGCTGGCCGTACATCATCGGAATCTGGTCCTCCTGGTATCTCCACCAGCCCGGCCGGTAGCGGTAAAGAAACGGGCTCATGTAGCCCTCATCTGTTCTGGGCTCAGGCACCATACGGAGCTCGTCCTCCAGCCGGCTGTGGTCAAAGGTGCTGGTAATCTCGGGCAGCTGCTCACCGATTCTCTGGAATACCTCCAGGAAATACCTGCGGTTGATTGCATTGCTGTAGGCAAGGCTTCTCTGCCCCCTGCTGTACCTTGTGGTGAAAAGCTGCCTGAAGGAAGTCATTCCTGCAACCAGGGTCCTTTCGTCCTGGGCCACTTCCAGCATTGCGGGAAGCACCTGCAGCAGGTACGGCCCCACCAGGTAGGGGTCGCTTTCTGCAATAACCACCAGGGTGTTTACCATCTCATGCCCTGCAGCACTCCGGAAGGAAGAGTCTGCACCTGAAATCCTTTCCAGTGCCATCCCCATGTAAAGCGCATCCATTACCGAAAGGTGGCGCTGGAGGTTTTCTATCTGCTGGTTTGTTATGAATTCCCCTTCCGTAGGGTCGAAGTCCCTCTCTTCCCTCATCTGCAGGGTTTCCCTTATCAGGTTTTCATATGTAGTTCTTCCTGCCCTGATAAGCTGCCTGCCCTGCTCGGAGTTAAAGAACCGTACCAAGTCCTCAGGGGCAATCTCCTCGTCCAGCATGTAGGATGGCACAGTTGCGCCGTAATGGCGGCCCAGCCTCTCCAGGCTGTTGCCGAACAACTGCATATTGATGTATAGTGAGAACAGGTAATAGTTGTCTCCGAATTCCTGCCGGTATATGCTTACTGCTTCCTCAAAACTCCTTCCCAGCTCATCGGTAGGGTTGGAGAAAAGCAGTGCATTGCTCAGCCGTGCATACACTCCGGGAAGCGTGGTTGCAACATGCTGGAGGTTTTCCATGAACTGTGCACGCGAGGCTGCAGGCCCCCTTTCAAACGCGGCAAACAGCTGCCTTCTCAGGTCATCGGGAATGTTTTCCAGCTCATCCGGGCTTGCGGTAACATGCCTTACAAATCCCAGGCTGTCCATGTTCTGGCGCACAAGCTCGACCAGCTCGGTTCCGTAGGCCTCATTGATGGCCCGGACCCTTCTCTGGTAATCCTCCCTTTCCCTGGTGCCGGCACCCCTTCCGGGGGCATTGCGCAGCGCTGCATGGATTGCGCCCATGGAATAGAACAGCGGCGTGTCCTGCCTCAGGTATGACCGGAGCATGGCGGTTCTTGTCCTTGCATATGCCTCCGGATATGCTTCCATAAGGGCAGCTCTCAATTCCTCCGGAAGGCTTCTTACTGCCTCAAGCCCTGCGCCTGCTTCGGCAAGGGAGGACAGCCTTTCCTGGTTCTGCTCAACTGCACTTACAAAGGTTTCACCGAACAGCTCTGCCATCCGTTCCCGGCTTTCCCCCTCCCTGGGGCTGGCCAGGGCCCGGTAGCATCTTACCAGTATGCCTGCAAACAGCCTGTTTTCTCCCTGCCTCAGGTCCTCCATGCTGGTTGCAGGGTTTCCAAGGAAACTTAAATGCGGAGCCTGCCGCTCCACCAGGCTGACAAACTCCTCCCCGTATCTCTGGTTGACGTCAGCCCTGGTGGTGGCACCCCTTCCTTCCAGTGCGGCATAGGTCCGTGAAACCGCCTGAAAGAATCCGCGCTGGTTGAGGCTGCCCACGAACCTGTAGAATTCAGGGTCGGCCTGCCGGAGCACACTTGCAACAACCTCCCCAACAACATCTTGTTTTCCTTCATTGAGGCTTCGGTACCAGTCCAGCAGGGTCCTCAAGTCTCTGGTGTCAACATCCACTTCAATTGTTCCGGGCATTCCGCTTACCCTGGTGACATCCCCCCCGGTCTCAGCAACATGAAGCATGGAGAACGCCAGGTCCACCGACCTGCGGAGCTCTGCAGGCTGAAGCATGGCCGCCTGCAGGTCCCTCTGGTCCTGCCCCAGCCTGTCCAGGGTCGCTTCATCATAAGTGCTCCTTGCTTCCCTGCGTATCCTTGCGTTTACAAGCCTCCACCTTCTCAGCCTTTCCGAAAGCAGTGCACTTGCAGGTGCCAGGATGTCATAGCTGAGCTGGCTTTCCAGGTTGTCAATGTCCCTGGCAACCGAGCGGCCTCTTGATTCCAGGACCCTTCTCCTTGACTCTGTTCCTGCAGGCGTAACCGTGGGCGCGGTCACTGCCTCTCTGGATACTACCGGCCTTACAAACAGCGTTCCGTAGGCATCGGATGCATCAAATCGTGCAATCCCTCCCCGGTTTATCGCCTGCCTTGCCCTGGCCAGCGCAGAAACAAGCTGCGCCGGGGTATAGGAATAATCTTCAGTAATCTCTCTTATTCTTGCTGCAGTGGCATCAGAGGTCCTGCCGCCGAGTCCGCTTTCTATCTGCTCCACCGGCCTTACCAGCCAGTGCAGCCTCTCAATATTCTCGGATATATAACCCACAAATTCTTCTCCGTGCTGTTCATTGAGCTGTGCCCTTCTCTGCCGGATGGACCGGAGCTGTGAATATGCGCTTGAAAGAACCTCGCCTGCGTTTTCTCCGTACCTGCTCTGCAGGGCCACTGCGAGTGCGTCCGGCTCTTCCCCTCTTCTTCCCTGTGCCCTTCTGGAAAGTTCTCTCTGGACTTCCCGGGGGCTCCCCTGCAGCCAGGAAAGCTCCTCAAAATTTTCCTCCAGTGTGTCCAGACCTTCAGTTGAGCGTCTTACTGCTCTTTCTGAAACCAGGGCAGAATAGACATCTGCCAGCGCCTGCCCCTGGTTGTCAATCTCCATGCCGCTGAGCCTCGTGGCAACAGCATCCTCGTATTCTGCTCTTCTTGAAATCTCCCTTTCAATCTGGGCCGCAGGCCGGATAAACCAGGAGAGACTATCAAGATTGGAAGAAACCAGCTCTACCAGCCTTCTGCCGTAAGATGTATTCAGCCTTTCCCGGTCCGGGGTTTCCCTGGTAAGCTCGGTGTATATATCCCTGAGCGCAATGGGCACTATGTTTCTCCTGAACCCTCTTACGATTGCAGTCAGGGTCGGGTTTCCGCGTATCTCTTCGGTGTAAAGCCTTTCAAACTCATTCCAGAACTGGTTGTTCTCTTCAATTGGTGCTCCGAGGAAACGGCCGTTGAGTATGGACTGGAATTCGCTGCTGGCCTGCTGGTCTCCGGTAGCCATAACCCTTCTCATCATGGTTATTGCCCGGCCTGCCTGGCCCCTTGCAACGATGTCAAGCAGGGGGTTTACAACCTCTGCATTCATCTGCCTTGCAACTTCATCGCTTACTTCTTCACCATGCACCTGCTGCACAAACCTTTCCACAAGCCTGGATATGTCCTGCCTGCTGCCGGCGGTTGCAAGATTATAGGTCTGGGTAACAAGGCTGGCGAACTCTGCGGGGTCTATGCCCTGCATGATGCGGTTGTAGGCATGGGTGACGTCATAAAGCCCGGATTCGGTTTCCTCAAATATTCTTCTTGCAAACTCCTGTGAAAACAGCTCGGTGAACCGCTCGCTGGTATTGGCCTCCCAGATGCTGCGGAAGGCATCCCTTCTTGCAGTGTCGCCGGTTAATATGAACTCCCGCAGATGGCCCACTGCAATGCGGGACTGCTCTTCAGGCATCCTTTCCAGCAGCCTTCTGGTAAGCTGCTCCCCGTAACGGGCATTGAGCTCTTCCAGTCCGGGCCTTTGCAGGGTCCTTCTTACTGCAGTTTCAAGGTCAAGCCCGTGCTCCATCAGGCCCCTGACTCTGCCGACCGGGGTATCCGCCCTCACTGCCCGGCCTTCGCTGGAGCGTACCTGCTCCATCAGGCTTCTTACCGCGCTGTTGCTTGGAGCAATTCTTCCCAGCCTTTCCCTGATGTTGTGGACGGTGTCGATAAAATCAGTCATGACCACGGGCTCTGCAGTTCTCCTGTCCTCGCGGTACGATTCAAGCAGGGGCTGTATTCTTTCATCTTCCCTGACCCGCTCCATCTCAGTTGAAAACTGCTGCATGAATTCCCTGGTTTCATGCATCTGTGCTCCCCGGAATTCCTCGTTGTAGATTCTAAGGAAGTGCTCCCTCCTTGTTTCGTCACCGGTGATTATGTATTCCCTGAATGCTGTTGCCGCTTCAGTAGCCCTTTGCCTGAGATATGCGACATCTTCCTCTTCTGCACCCGTGCGCCTTTCTCCCGGACCTGCCATAACATGATTACCCCCAAGATTATTTATATTGCTTCCGCCGGTGGCAGTGGCAATGCCCGTGGTGAGTGCCATGAAGTATTTCATAAACCGGGAGCGCTTCATTCTTTTCCTAAGGCTTGCACTCTTCTCTGCACCCTTCCTGTCACTCCGCTGAAACAATTTGTGTCCCGACATTGAATTCTACCTTTGGCTGGATACCCTGGTACTAGTGTGTTAAGAAAGATTAAAAAAAGGTGTCACAAAAAGTGTTTTTTCAGTGATTATTGCGCCGGGAGTGTGAGCACCCTTCTGCGGCCGCCGCGGTCCTCTCTTCTCTCTGTTGGGGCAGTCACCGGCTCCTCCGGAATGGTCACCCTGGGTATGTTTCTTGCCCATTCACCCACCGCAGCATTGTGGTGTGTCCTCCTCCAGGTGTAAACTGAAAGTGCGGCAATGGTTCTCATGTCGGCAACTCCGTCCACACCAATAGAGGTATCCTGCGTTCCCAGCACGTTCCGGTACAGTATGTTCAGGTCCTGGTTGAGCCTGCCGCACCATTCCTCATCTGTTCTTGCCGCACTGAAATTGATGAATGCCTGCACCGCCCTTGCAACAAGCCTTCTGCTTCCCGGCGGGGAATCGCTGTCCAGATGGACCCTGGCGTGCGCGACCCTCCGGTAGGAAGGCGAGCTCTGGCAGAATGCGCGGAATGCACGATCGTGGTGCAGGAACTCATTGAAAATCCGGTCAAATGCATCCCTTACATCGGTGCGGTTGAGCTCCTGGAGCGCGTCTTCTATTGAATCATAGCCGTCCGGCAGGTTGCGGAGCAGGGTGCCTACTGCTTCCGGCCTTCCCTGCCTTGCCGAGCGGTAAAGCTCTGCAGGTAGGTTGGTCCACTCCCTTGCCGCAAACTGCTGGAGAGGGGTCTGCTCTGCTTCTTCCTCCTGCTCTTCGGGCTGCTCTCTTTCCCCTTCTTCTGTTTCCCTTACTGAAGGGGCTCTCCATACTGAAATTCCGGCCTGCCTGCGGGCCCTCCCCTCGGTGGAGTCAAGGTGCAGCCTCCGGAGGTAAAGCACTGCCGCAGTTATGGTGTCGGCATCAATCGGGCCAGAGCGGTATGACTGAAGCCTGGAATTGTTTCCCAGCCTGGAGCGCATCGAAGGAAGCTGCCTCAGCTCGCTTCTCAGCCTGCTGTATTCGTCACGGTTTGCTTCAAATTCAAGAACATAAAATCTGATGGTTGAGGCTGCGGTCCTGAGCAGGCTTTCATCTGCATCCGGGGCAAGCCTTGGATTGTCGCCCTGCTCCCTGAGATGGGCCTGGAGAAGGGTGTATTCCCTCCCTTCCCTTCCTGCTACTGAGCCCAGCCAGAGCTGGAACCTCCTTGTCCGGTAAAGCTCATTGAATACTGCCGCAACTGCAGCCCGCTGGTGGGCCTGGCTGGAAAGGAACTGCTGCACAAATTCCCTGTTTGCATGCAGTGCAGTGGCAGGGCGGTCTGCATCACTTCCCCTTGCCGCCCGCAGCTGGCTCTGAATCCATTCCGCTGTTATTGTAGGCCTTGGAGGCCTGGCCTCGGCCGGCCTTTCCCTTCTTCTCCTTGGCTGTCTGCGCCTTCTTCTCGGTGCAGCAGGCCTTGCCCTTCTCCTGCGGGGCCGGGCCGGCCTTTCCGGCTCTGCCTCCCTGGGCGCGGGTGCCGGCTCCTCACGCGTTTCAGTACGGTGCAGCCGGCTGTGAACCCTTCCTGCAATCGCGGGTGCGGTGTTGCGCAGGGCGTCCACTGCCCTTGCGTCCGGCCTGCTTTCCCTTGCAGCCCTTGCCCCGCCGTAGATAATCGCCCTTCTTACCATGTTTGTGATTTCTTCCCTTGAGGTGTCCCCGGTTATGCGGTCCCCTCTTTCATAGGTGTATCTGCGGGGGTCCCTTCCCCCTCCGGTAATGACAATAACCAGCCTTCCGTTGCTCAAAGTAATCCTTGCGCTTGGTCCTGCCATGTTATCTGCCTCCTTCCGCTCTTTCCGAGCGCCTTCTGGTTGGTGGGCCCTCTTCGGTCCTAAGCTGCACAAACCAGAGAAGATGCCCCTGAAGGGCAGCGGTCATGTCGATACGGTCCCCTATTGATACGCTCAGGTTTTCCCCTTCCCCGCTGACTGATATGGTGGAGTCCCGGAGGGTGTTCCGGTCCTGCCTTCTGACGGATGCTTCATTGACTCCGGGCAGGGTTCCGCCGCCGAGAAGCCTCCAGACCTCTGCCTGGAAGTCCCTTCTTATCTGCTCCCTGGTTGCCGGGTCATCAAGGTTTTCTCCATATACTTCCTGAAGATATCCTCTTTCCCTATCCATTTCCATCATTACATCCACGATTGCGTCAATCTCAGCAGAAAGCCCTGCTGAGCGCTCCTGGTCCTGATAGAAGTTCTGTGCCATGGTGGTCAGACCGGTTACCGGCACCGCCTGCTCTTCAGCAGGCTGGGCCTCGGCTTCTTCCGCAGGTGCGCGGCTTACCCGTTCCACCCCGCGCCTGCGCACCGGCCTTGGCCTGAGCTCTTCTTCCACAGTCTCTTCCATGGTGGGGCCTCCTGCCGCCGCGCCGGTCCTTGTCCTGGCACCTGCAGTACGCTCCCTTTCCCTTGCCTCAAGCTCCAGCGGGGTGGGAACATCATACCTCCACCACCCTCTTCTCTTGAAGTGGTTGGAGCGGCTGTCCAGCCATTCCTCCATTCCTTCATGGCCGGTGGGGCAGGTGCTGCCCTCCCTCTGGGATTCTGCGTATATATCGTTAAGTATCTCCACTATATTGCCGCGGACTGCCTGGCGGTTGTTCAGAAGCCATCTGATTACTCCGGACTGCAGGCGCGTTTCGTAGCGTCTCTCTTCTCCCCTGCCCCGTTGCCTTCTGTCTATCCTGGTCCTGCTGTTTGCGAAGCCCACCAGCTCCCGGTGCTCGGGGTCAAGCAGGTCAGGGTCCAGCTCGGCGAGCATTGCGGAAGACACATAGCCCTGCTGCATTGCAGCAGCCACCGGGTCGTACACTTCCGCGGTTCTCCGGGGGGATATCCTCTGTTCAGAGAGAGCTCCCAGCTGCCTCAGCCTCTCTGCCGCAGCATCCCTCTCCTCCTGGGGCCGCTCCTCGTCCTGCCATATCCTGTGCTGCTCGTCCAGCTGAACGATAAACCGGGCAAGCCCGGCAGGATTTCCGTACACGGTCTCCCCGCTTATTGTCCTTCCGCTTTCCTCGTCTGCCCTGATTCTTTCCAGCTGGAATCTGCTGAATGCCCGGAGCGCATCCATATCATCCGAGTATTCATCGAGAATGGTTTCCAGAGGCTCCCTCAATGAAGGGTTGAGCACGGTGTTGTGGTCAAGCATGCCCAGGAAGGATTCGTAGGGTATGCTTCTCAGGGTGTCCTCCTCCCTTATCATTACATAATGCCCTGATTCCCGGAGTTCATCTCTAAGGAGGGCGTCGAATATCTTGTTCCGGAGGTTGTCCCCTCCCAGACCCCTGAAATCGGACAGGTTCATGCCAGTATTTCTCAGGAGGCTGAGAATCTGCTGCCTTGCTGTGCTTTGAGCATCCCTGCTTCCTGCCCTCATAGTCTCAAACTGCCCTTCCACCTCGGTAACCCTTGCCCGGATGGAAGTGAGCCTGTCCTCTTCAAGAAGGTGGTCCATTGCATTGTCCACATAAACTGAAGGCAGGTTGCCGTGGTTCACATAATCCCAGAGCAGGATGGTGAGCTCCCTTCCCTCTCTTCCGGCAGTCAGGGTATCAAGGTATCTTGCAGCATCGCCGGTTATCCTTCCGGAAGTAAACTCGTTTTCACTGAGTATCCCGGTGTCAGCAAGGAAGGTTTCTGCAGCCACTTCATCAAACGCGGTTACCAGCCCGCGCTCAATCCATTGGGGCCTTCTCAGGTCAACCATGTCGGTGATGTCAAGGTTCTCTTTTTCCTCCCTTTCCAGCATGGCATCCACCGAGTCGATTGAAATCTCCCAGGGATTCAGTATCTCCCGCAGTGATTCCTCGGCTTCCCTCCTGTCTTCAGCATCCCCTTCCTCAATTGCAGTTCTTCTTTCCCCAAGCAATTCATTTAGGCGGTCCAGCTGTGCGGACATCTGCCGCCCGTCGGTAAACAGCTCATTGATTCTCCGTATGTCGTAAAGATGCCCGCGGCTGACCAGCCTTTCCCAGTCTGCAAAATTCCGGGGCCTTCTTTCCGAACCCGTTGGAAAGTCGTTGGCGATGTATTCAAGGAAGTCAGCGCCGTCAGTCCTTTCTCCCCTTGCCTGGGCGGTTATTTCCTCAAACTCTCCAATTGTTTCCTCTTCTGTTTCATTAATATATTCAATAGTAGCCCTTGCCATGGCTGTCCCGTTCGGGTCGGCAGGCAGGTGGGGCTCAATGTCTTCCCGGAAGCGTTCCCTGAGGTTGCTGAATGCCTGCTCCACATGCCCCCTCTGCACATCAGTGAAGGCCCTTCCTGTGCCTACTTCCTGCAGCACAGTCTGCCTGGTTTGCACGATGAGCTCCTGGAACCTGCGCAGGTACTGCCCTTCCAGACGGTCCTGGACCTCAGCAACCCATGGCCACCATGAAGCATCTTCATTCCAGATGTCTTCTATCATGTCATCAAAGTTGCTGGCAATCTCTTGCCTGAGCTCGGTCTGGGCGTTCACGCCTTCCCCGACAATCCACCTGCCGTTGGCAGTGTCAATTTCTACTCCATACCGCTCCCTTACGACTGCCTGTGCCTGGCGGATGCTGGCAGAATCGTCAAAGGCGTCCCGTATCAGTTCCAGGCCTCCCAGAACTACTGTTCCTGTGGCTGCCCAGCCCAGGACGCTCCAGGCGAATGAGCCCAGGGTGCTCCTTGACCAGGCCCTCCTGAACCAGGTGCTCCGGGGAGTCCACTGCGCCCTTCCACCCGGGCCTCTCACCAGCTCTCCGTCCGCGGTTGTAACCCTGAATATCTGCCTGTATGCAGGACGGAACAACAAATAGCTCCCCTTTCTTCTTGCCCATCTTCCAAGCCTGCTCAGCCCCCTTCTGGCCTGGGCCCTTATGGAGCGGCCTTCCCGGCCGAAAAGCCTTATGCGCTGCCTTGCAGCAAGCTCTGCCTCGCTTGCCCCTCTTTCCAGCACTTCGGTTGCCATGAAGTTTCTGGAGATTTCCCTGTTGCCCAGTATGCCTTCAGAATAATCGGTAAGGCTGCGTGCAAGCTCGGAATTGAGCTGATATCTCCCTTCTATTCCCTCAAATGTTCTTCCTGTCCTCAGTGCCTCAAACACTGCCCTTGCTGATGATGGCGCTGTTCCTTCCCTGGGAGCCAGCGCTTCCCTGAAAATCTGCGCATCCACTGTGCCATAGGATTCCCCTATTGCCCTCTG
>WJIU01000044.1 GCA_014730115.1 Microcaldota archaeon | reverse complement strand
TGGCCAGGCTTTCCACCTGCTTCTGGTAAAGCCGCATCCTGAGCTCTTTGGAGTTTCTGCTTATTTCGCTGCGTTCGTAGGCAATTACCGCCAGCATATACGTAACCCTGTTGTTAAAGTGCTTTTTCATCCTATCTGCCAGCATGTCCTGGTGCTCTTCTTTCAGGCCGGTGCCGAGCACAGAGTGGATTTCCTTTGCATTTCCCCTTCTAGCCAGCCTTTTGATGTACTTTTCCTGCAGCGGCCCTTCCGGAACCCTGGCAAGGCCTTCCAGCGCAATCTGGCGGAACGGCCTGCCTTCCAGCAGGCCTTTGCAAAACGGCCTGATTTTGTCTCTGAAGCGATAAGATGACCCACCCATATTTACCACAATATGAAAGGATTATGTTGCGTCCATTTTATAATACTTAGTACAACCTAAAGAGAAATAGAAAAAGGATTATTTCTTCAGCCGGAGTTCCTTGCCCACGAGTTCCTTCAGGACGTCTTCGTGGATGAATCTTCTCCCGCCAATCTTGACATGGGGAATCCTTCCACGGTCCAGCCGCCTCTCAAAGGCGTTTCTCTTGATTTTGATGCCTTCCTTGCGGAGTTCTTTTATTGCCTGGCTGACTGAATGGTAATTGTCACTGATGTGGGTAAGTGCCTCAATGGCTTCCCTGGGAACAAGCCTTCTGGTTCCGAATTTCACTGAAGGAATCGAGCCCTTTTCAATCCTGCCGATAAAAGCCCTGAAGTTGATTTTAGGATTTGCCCTTTTGTATTCCTCGTATGCCTCCTTGACGGTGCAGAAATCGTTCTTGGTGTTGGTAATATCATCAAGGACGCTTCGCGGAATGTATCTCTTCCTTCCGACTTTCACAAAGGGAATGGTGCCACGCTCAATTCTTCCCCCAAAAGCACGGAACGATATGTAGACCCCGTTGTTTTTCAGATATTCATAAGCAGAGCGCACAGAATACAGGTCGTGCCTTTCCTCAAGCTCCTCTTCGCTGGCCTTCTGCTTGTAAAGCATCTGTGCTGCTTTGAAGACGCTTGCAATGGAGCCGGACAGGCCTCTTTCTGTTTTGTTGCGCTTTTTCTTAATGCCTTCAATATCGATGGACCTGAACTTGTCGACCAGGTCGTCATCGACTTCGGTTTCTATTATGATTTTTTTTCCTCTTGGCATGGCACACACCTAATTTTTTACAGTTTATGAGCATGTATGTTTATACTTTATATCTATAAAACACACAGTTTATAAACATTTGTTTGTGTCACATCCCCTAGCTTCCCTGGGATTTTATGCGAATTCCCAAATAAATGACTAAAATCACCAAAATTATACCACCAAGGATGTAAAAAAGTGGGAATTCCTGCTCTTCTTCCTCTCCATTTTGTGGTTTTGTTTGGTTCTGTGTGTCATTTTCTTCTGGTTCCAGGGTGAGCGTAGAGAATTTTCCGTCCAGCTGCGCCCGGTTTCCTGCCTTGTCCTTCAGTTCAATGTTGAACTGGACAATGCTGTCAGGAGGTACTCCAGAGAACTGTGCAGTGAAAGTATTAAAACCTGATGAAAACACCACCGCATTGTTCCATGGAGTGGTTGGGTCGGCAGGCTCAAGCCGGTAGGTGACCTTTATGCTCGAGACGTCCACCCCGCTTGCATATTCTCCCGGGTCGGTAGTGCTTATTACCAGCTTGGTGATGGCATTGCTCTGCTCAGGCTCCACCTTTTCGATGGTTGGTGAATGCACATCAAAAACGACCAGTGCCGCAGGGTCCACTTCAGCAATTATGGTGCCGCTTTCGCTCAGTCCCTTGTATTCCGCTTCATAGGATATTTCCTTTCCAAAGGTTCTGTTGTCTTCAAAATGCCCGTTCTCAAGAAGGAAGGTCTCATTGTAAACGGTCAGGTAGGCTTCCAGCGGCTGGCCGTAATCGTCCAGCACATCGATGGTGACATCATAGTAGTGGAAAGAGACCTGGTAATCAACATCGTCATTCTCAACTGTTATCGTTCCAGAGTCCTTTGCTTCCTGATAGCTCACAAAATAATCATATGTGTCTGACTCAAGGTAATGGGATACATAGCCTCTGTCGTTGGTCTTGTTGGTGCGGTTTCCTATGCTTATGCTGGCATTTTCAATTGCCGCGTTAAAGTGGTCCCTTACATAAAACCGCAGGCGGTAGAGGTTTTCATGTATCAGGTCCACTATCGGGCCGTGCGTTTCTGCCTCTATTGTCTTTTTTACCGTACTGCCCCCGGTTCTGGTGGTGATGTAGATGTTGCAGTCGATGGGCCGGGTGCCTGTCCCCTGGTTGATTAAATTAAAGTGCGCCTTTCCCTGGGAATCGGTATATTTTACCGGTGTAGTGAAATACTGCTCCCCGAAGCTGGCTCCCCGGTCATAGGTGAGCTCCACCTCTGCTCCGGGCACGGGCCTCTGCTTCCCGTCAAGCACCCTCACATCAAATATGTCATGATAGCCTGCGCAGTCAGCAAAGATAATGGAGGAAAGTACCAGAAACAGGGCAAGATAACGGAGAATCATCGCCTATAATACAATCTCAATCTTTAAAAACTTCTTGGCGTGGGGAAAGTTCATTGAATTCCCTTCCCCATTCTGCATTCTTTTCCTGAAACAGTTCCCTGGCTTCTGCTACAGTGAAAAGCGAGCCGGTGACCACAACCATGCCTTCCTTCCCAGCCAATTTGACTGCCTCGGCCACAGCCTTTTTTACTTCCGGAACCGTCCTGCACCTGCCCCCATGCTTCCTGATTTTTTCTGCAATAACCCGCGGGTCGGCGGCCCTTTCCATGGTGCGGTGCCTTGCAATGACAAATGTTTCAGTAACCGGTGCCAGCCCCCTGACCATGGCATCAATGTTCTTGTCGGATGAGATGCTCAGGACAGTGATTGTTCTTTTTCTGGGGAAATCGCTTTCCAGGGTTCTTCTCAAACAGGCTATCGCCTCCGGGTCCTTTGCGGCATCGAGCAGTACCAGCGGGTGCTTTTTTACGATTTCCATCCTTCCCGGCCATTTCGCTTCTGCCAGTCCCTTCCGCAGAGCGGTTTCTTTTATTCCGGGCATTCCCACCTTCAGCTCTGCTACGGCAGCAACTGCGCAGGCGGCGTTTACCACCTGGTGCTCCCCCAGCAGGGGGGTTTTCAGGCTTTCGTAAGATGCCCGGGGAAGCCGGAGTGAAAATTCCTGCCCCTCCGGGCCGGCTCCTGTCCGGTGCAGCAGCACTTCCTTCCCCACCCTGATAATCTTTGCATTCCTTTCCCTGCATATGCCTTCAAGCACTTTCAGGGACTTGCCTGTTGCAGCAGTTACCAGCGTTCCGCCAGGTTCTATTATTCCGCCTTTTTCATATGCAATCTTCTCCACGGTGCTGCCCAGGATGCGGGTGTGCTCCAGGGAAACATTGGTTATGATTGAAAGCAGTGGCTTTGATGCCCGGGTGGCATCCAGCCGCCCTCCCAGCCCCACTTCCAGCACTGCGTAATCCACGCCCCTGTTTCTGAAGTGCAGAAAAGCAGCAGCGGTAATGGCCTCAAAGAAGGTGGGGGGCTCCAAGCTGGCGTCTGGGGATTCTGCCGTTTCCCTTATTTTGAGAATTATTTCTGAAAGCTCCTGTTTGCTGATATCCTTTCCGTCTGCCTTTATCCTTTCGGTCAAATCTGAAAGATGGGGGCTGGTGAATGTCCCTACACGAAATCCCCCGTTCTTCAGGATGCTGCTCACCATAATTGCAGTAGAGCCCTTTCCACTGGTTCCGCCGATGGCTATTGAATCAAAGGAATCCTGGGGGCTGCCCAGGGCTTTCACAAGGCGCATGATTCTGCCGGTCCCCAGCCTGGCCCCCCTGTTCCTGAGAGAATAAAGATATCCTGTGACATCATGGAAATTTTTCATTTTCAAACACTGCTGTATTTTAAATCGCTACTGTATAATTGCTACACTGTAAATATAATGTTGCTGAAAACCCAGGTGTAGAAATGGAAATTTTCGGTTTAGAAATAGACAGGAGGAAAATAGCCTTCCTTTTGATTTTTTCCGCATTGGCTTTTGCGTTTTACCAGTTCAACTTCTCTGAAATCATCGGGGCAGAGCCATCCAAGAAATTCACCCTGTTCCAGTTTCTCGGTCCTATTGCAGGAGGGGTGCTGGGCCCGGTTGGGGGCGTAGCCTCGGTTTTGCTGGTTTCTGTTTCCAATTTCCTGCTTACCGGCCAGGCGCTTGAGCTGCCGGTAATAGTGAGCTTTTTCACCATGACCATGGCCACGCTTTATTTCGGAAGCAGGCACAGGATGGTTGCGGCAGTGCCCCTCTTGTGCATGGTCCTTTTCTGGCTGCATCCCTTTGGCGTCCAGGCATGGGTTTATGCGCTTTTCTGGCTAATCCCGGCAGTAGCGCTTTTCTTTAAAAGCAATATAATTGCCAGGAGCCTCGGGACAACATTTACCGCCCATTCAATCGGCTCGGTGGCATATCTCTATGCCTTTAATATCCCTGCCGGGGTCTGGATGGGACTGATTCCGGTGACTGCATTTGAAAGGCTCCTGTTTGCAGCAGGAATCGCTGTCTTCTACTACGCGGTCAACACCATGCTTCATGCATTCTCTTCCAGATTTGACCTTTCCTGTCTCAACATTGAGAAGAAATATGCTTTCTGGAAGGCCTGATCCTTTTTTTTCAGAAGCGCTGGGACAGGGTAGTCTGCCTTGTCTTCAGCATTTCTTTTATCAGCACGCCCTCATCCATGAATCTTGAAATTGGGAGCCTCAGCCGGGTGGAAAGGTAATTGAGCACTCCCCGGTAGGAATCAAATTCCCTGGGACTCTGCTTCATTGCATTCCTTACATTCTCCCGGACGTTGAATACCCCCAGGGGCACATATCCTTCATAAGCTTCCCGCAGCACTATCGCCCCTGCCTGCTTTTTCATCCTTTCCAGGGCCTCCAGCACTGCAAACTTGCAGCTGTAATAACATCCCCCCACCGAGGAATATTCGGTTTTGCCCCTGGTCCATTCCTGGTCTGCAAAAACCATTTCCTCTTTTCCCATGATGTGGATGAATGCCTCTATCCATTCATACATCCAGGGAGTGGGAGTAAGGATTACGGCATAATAGTTGTTCAGTGATGAAATTTCGAAAACACGGTAATTTTCAATGGCGTCGTGATACTTTACCCTGTCGTACAGGAAATTGGCCAGCATGGTGTCCACTGCGGTAATTGACCACCGGGTGGGGACCATCCTTCTGTTTTTTCCTATCCCCATAGTGCCCGTTGAAAACGCCTTCTGCATCTGGGAGAGGGGCAGCCCTTTTTTGAAGAGTTCCGGAACCGCTTCCCCTGCCTTCCAGTTGGTATCATAGTATGCTTTTTCCAGCTGCATGTCCCATTTTACGTTGCCTATGCCAAAGCGGTCCAGGGCGGCGCTGGGCCCGAATGGCTGGTGCTCCTCATTGAATGTAACGCCCCGCGGCCGATGATGGAACTGGGCCTCGCTTTCCACTGATTTTGCTGCAAGGGAAATTTCCTGCAGGTCCCTTACCAGCCGGTTGTCCAGCTCTTTTACCCCCACTGCCTGTTTGCCTCTCACCAGCCCAAGCCTGAATCTTATAATGTCTTCCTGCCCCAGTTTTCTGGGTATCCACTCCTCCGGGCTGTCCATTACAAGGGTGTCGCCATGGGCAGGGGTCAGCATGGGCCCCACCGTTATTTTGGGATAGCCGTAGCTGCCTATAAACACTGAAGGGGGGCTGCTCCCGTCTAGCTTTTCCCCTACCTCCACACTCTTCCATTTCAGGGTGCCTGATGTTATTTTTTTCAGGTAAGCTCCCTTGCCTATTCCCATAAGGGTATTTCTCTCTTATAATTAAAATCAGTTGCTGGGCCCCATTTCCGCGGGTTAACTGTCATTGAAATATTCCATAACCTTGGTTCCGTTCATGTCGGCAACTAGTCTGATGGCACAGTTGTTTCGTTTGAGGCTCATCGAAGAGTCTCCAATCTGAAAGGTTACCTCTTCGCGTATTCCCGGGCTGAACCTGAGCGAGAATATTCTCTCATAATAAGGATTGTCCATTCTCTTCAGCCTGTAAATGCTGGTCCCGCTTATTCCGCCGCTGTTTTCCATTATGTTTGAAAATAAACTTTCCACTACCACCTTGGAGTGCTTCAGGGGCAAATCCCATGAAAAGTCACTGTGTCCGATATAGGTGGTGTGGTTTTCGTCGTAGGTTCCGGGAAGTCTCTCCGAATTTATTCTTTTCATCTTAAGCTCAACCGGCTTTCCTGAAATCTCGGCCATGACCCTTTCCCCGTGCCTGTCTCCCTTTACCAGGACAAGTATTCCCTCATCGGTGAACAGCATCTGTTTGGAGCCGGGAGTAACCACCATCTCCTGGTGGGTTTTTGATTCGCTGTGGTAAACAAACACGGTCTTTCTTGCCTTGCTTCCGCTTATATTTCCTGCAATCGCAGTGCAAGCAGGCGTAAGCTTGGTTTTCTGCCCTTTTTTATGGCTTTTGATTACAATCTTTTTCCCTTCTTCCTCTCCGGGCCCAACAATTTCATAATCTGTTTTGGGCTCGTGCCAGACATGCAGGGCGTTTCCAGTCCTGGCAACTCTCTTGGCGCCTGCAATGCCGTCCTCTCCTGAAAAAATGCGGTATATCGTCCCGTTCAGCCTTATCAGTTCCGCTATATCATACTTGCCGTTTACGATATCAGAGCCCTGCTCTCCACCTGGAACCGGCACTATCCACAGCAACTCCCTTTCTTTCATTAGTGAGCACAATACCCTCTCGGTTTCATCAAGGGGGTACACCACATAATCCTGGTCCCAGCGAATGCCCTGCAGCCCTTCCTGTTTTCCGGCCTGGGCACCTGCACTTACTGCCACCGGCAGCTTCACCTTTAGGGTTTCGCTTTCTTCTTCCCTGATATCAAAGCCGGTCTTTGGATCCGCCCATATATGAAGCAGATTTCCTATTCTGGCCGTCCTGCTTGCAGAAGGCTTCTGCTCTTTCATGACATATATGGGTTTTCCACGCAGAACCATTACCTGCTCTCCGCTAAGGTTTCTCCTGGCATTTATCTCCTCATCGCTGTTCCCTCTGGGAACCGGCAGAAGCCATCTTACCTCGCGGTTGGGCAGCATTTCCTCGAAAAGTTTTATTTCTTCTTCAGTGAGGCGGTAGGCCGCATGGTCCAGCTCCCAGTCAATCCGGGGAAGGTCCT
>WJIU01000013.1 GCA_014730115.1 Microcaldota archaeon | reverse complement strand
CGACTTCCCTGATGGCCATGTGCTTGAAGGCAGCGTGATTTCAGGAAACCAGCTGGGGGGAATCAATTCCAATTCATACCTGCAGTGCGACGGCTGCCGCCTGTTCAACAACACCTATGACATCCTTGTCAACGAAACCAGCGCCTTTTCGCACACAGTAAATCTCACCAGCACAATATTCGACAATCCCCTTGGAAATCTCCAGAACTACACCAACATTTCCCTCAATGATTCCTACACCGGGCCCCTGCTCTACACACTGGGCTGGTCCGCCAATGAATCTGCACTGCCCGGAGCCACAGAAAGCTTTGAGCAGAAGTTTGTCAATATCACCAATCTGTCCGGTTCTGCTTCGATAGATTCCATCATATGGCACTGGACCGATGCCGAGGCTGCATCCTATATTGAAGACCGGCTGGGACTCTGGAAATACAATGCATCCGGCTGGGCTATGCTCAACAACAGTCCGGACACCGGTGCCAATGAACTTTCCCTTTCCAATGTAGGGCCATTCAGCACCTTTGCAATCCTTCAGAACAACGGATGCCCTGCGCCGATTGCCTCCCCAGGGACCTATGTCCTGCCCGGCAATGTCCAGGGCGCCCCCAATTTTGTCAGTGCCGGCAAAACCGCCTGCATTTTAATCAGCACCAGCGATGTGGTGTTTGACTGCAACGGCTCAAGCATAACCAATAACGGGACCGCCGGCACAACCTATGGTGTCAGGGCAGACGGCGGGGTGGAAAACATCACCCTGAGGAACTGCCCCGGCATATCGCAGTACACCAACGGCGTGTCATTCGTAGATGTCAATGACAGCTTCCTTATCAACAATACTGCCCACAGCAACTACAACAATGGTTTCTGGCTGACAACGGCGGGCAATGGGGGCTCCCAGAGGAATGTGGTTGAAAACAACACGGCATACAACAATTCTGATCAAGGTATGTATGTTCTTGCGAACAACAACAATTTCACCAACAACACCGCCTATGACAATAACTTCGGCTTCTACCTGCTACAGACAAATGCCTATGAAAACCTGCTTGTGGAAAACACGGCAAGAGACAACACCTTTGACGGCTTCCGGGTTTCCAGAAGCCTTGGCAATACATTAGTCAATAATACTGCTGAAAACAATGGCAACCACGGCTTCATAATTTTGACAGGGTCAAACGGCACCGGGCTGTTCAACAACACCGCCAGGAACAACAATCGCTCCGGATTTTCACTGCTCTCTTCCGAAGATTTCCTGGTTTATAACAACACCGCCAGAAACAATACACTGCACGGGTTCTGGACAGACGACGGTATACTCTATGAATTAGACAACAATACTGCATTCAATAATACTCTCCATGGATTCTACCTGGTAAATACAAACCAGAGCAACCTGACCGGCAACCTTGCATTTGACAATGATGTCGCAGGGATTTATCTGTCCGGCTCTTCCAACTGCACCCTTGAAAACAATACCGCAGATGACAACGGTGATGACGGAGTCAGGCTTGAATCCTCGGATGACAATGACATGCTTGAAAACACCCTGAGGTTCAATGCCCTGGCCGGATTCTCTGCAAATGACTCGGAAAACCTATACCTGTTCGACAATGTTGCATACAACAACAGCGACAACGGCTTCACATTCACGGACAGCCAGCACTGCGAGCTTCGGAACAATCTGGCCTTTTACAATGACAGGATAGGGTTTGACTTCTGGGATGGCTCTGCAGGTGAAACGCTGACCACCAACACCGCCTACCTCAACGGATGGGACGGCTTCGTCTTTGACGGAAACGGGTTCAGCAACCTTTCTTTAAACACCGCCTACCTCAACGACGGCTACGGGTTCCTGTTCCTTGATTCAGACTACAACAACCTCTCCGATGACACCGCCTACCTGAACACCCGGGACGGCTTCAGCTTCAACGGCTGTACTGGTAATTTCCTTTACCGGGGAACTGCCTACCTCAACGGCGGGAATGGTTTAAGCGGAACAAACAACACCGGCTTCCTGATAATGATGGATGCAACCGCCTATCTCAACAACGGCTCGGGGGTTTATGTTGACGATTCAATGTATGTGGCGAATGCCGACAGCACCGCCTACTTAAACGCCCTGGAGGGCTTTGAGTACGAAGACAGCGACGAGATAGTGCTGATTGGCAATACGGCATATCGTAACAACGGCAGCGGCTATCTCCTGGCCAACACCTCCAATGCCAGTGTTGTGTCCAATACCGGGCATTCCAACAATATAAGTGCCTTTGCTGCGGTTGCAGGAAGCAGCGAATGTGAGTTTGAGGACAATGTTGCCTACAACGACACCGGTTTCCTTCTCTGGGACACCGACAATATGCTGCTGAAGTGGAACACTGCAGCCAACAGCTCGGACAGCGAGGTCCAGGCAGTAATGCCTCCCGGATACCTGCTGGATGACAGCGGATTTGTGCTTATTAACACAACCCTTGCGGAGCTTTACAACAACACTGCCTATAATTATACAGGAGGCGTTGCGCCGGACCCCAATTCATTCGGCTTTGCCCTGTTTGACAGCGATGACAATATGCTGGTGGACAATACCGCCTATGGGTGCGGGGATTCAGGATTCGGGGCACAGGACTCCAACCACAATGATTTCCTTAATCTGGAATCATATGGCAACAGCCAGGCCGGCTTGAAAATCAAGGGCACCGGCCCCGGCCTTGGGGAGTTCAACACCATACAGGATTCTGAATTCTACGGCAACGGAAATATGAGCGTGTACCTGGAGGATGCCGACAACAACATCATCCTGGACAACCTGGCCTATGACAGCGGCCTGGGCTATGTGCTGACCGGTTCCGGCTTCAACAATCTGACCAACAATACCGCCTACAATACCACCGGCTTTGTGCTTGCATTCTCCGGAGAAAACCGCCTGGAGTCCAACACTGCGGCAAACACCTCCAGCTCAGCCCTGGGAGCATACATGCCGGGGCTTGACGATTCAGGATTTGCCCTTTTCTTTGCATTCAACAACACCCTGGTTGACAACGAAGTGTACAGTTATGCCGGCGGGCCCCTTGCCTGCGGATTTGTCTTTTCAATAACCCTGAACAACACCCTTGAAGACAACCTGGCCCACGACAACGCCGGCCCGGGATTCGCACTGATGAATCTTTCCGCAAACAATACATTCACCAACAACACCGTTTATGAAAACTCCAACGGGTTTGCGGTAATAAATGATTCTTCAGGCAATCTTTTCGAGGACAACACGGTGAGGGACCACCTGGGAATGGGATTCGGAATAGTGAATTCATCAGACAACATGTTGCTGAATAATGAGGTATTTGAAAACAGCAGGGGTGTCTGGGCAATGGATTCCAACAATACCCGGATGGAAGGGGACCACCTCTACAACAACACCGTGGACTTCTGGGCTGAAAACGCCCCTGGCTCGGGCCTGCCGTTCCAGGTTGACCTTGACACAGTTGTCTTCGACAGCCCGGAGGGCAACCTGACCAACTTTACCAACCTTTCACTGTACGATGTGCACGAGCCCCAGACCGGGTTCCTGGTCTCATGGGCAGCTGAGCCTGCAGCACTTCCAGTGAACAGGATTTCATTTGAAGAGAAATACATCAACATTTCCAGGAGAGGCCCTGCCGAGAATGTCTCCCTTGACAATGTGGTGTGGCACTGGACCGATGCAGAGGCGGCAGCATACAATGAAAATTACCTGCAGCTGTTTGAGTACAACGGAAGCTGGAATCTGGTGAACGCCTCTCCGGACGCCGGTGCAAACACCCTGTCCCTCAGCAATGCGGAAAACTTCAGCATCTTTGCAATCCTGCAATACACACCGGATGACGATGATGATGAAGACGACTTTGACGGAGACCTCACCGTTCATGTGACCACTTCCTGCGAAGGAAACGTGGTTGAGGTGCTGGACGGGGGCGCAGTAAGCAATGCTGATGTTACTGTTACCAACCAGGACACCCTGGCAGTTGTTGCCACCGGAACAACCAACAGCAGCGGCGAGTTCTTCTTTGACGGCTGCAGCTTTGAGGCCAGGGTCTATGTGAACAAGGGAGGCTACACTTCCAACACAGTATTCAGGGACCTCATCAACTGTGAGTTCTGCGAGATTGAGTGCATAGATGATGACGAATGCGAGGACGACGAAGAGTGCGTGGACTACGAGTGCGTGGAGATTGAATGCGAATGCGGCTATATAGAAGACCACGCATGCATAGAGTATGAATGCGGCGACGCGCCGGGCTGCCCGCCCTGTCCTGAAGGCCAGGTCTGCCAGAACCACACCTGCTTCTGGGAATGCAGCTCTGACGGGGACTGCGCAGACAGCCAGTACTGCGACATTGGGGAAGGCGCCGATGGCGGAATCTGCACCAACGTCACCGGACTCTGCGGATACCCTGAAAACCACACCTGGGTCCAGTATGAGTGCGGCGATGAGGAAGGGTGCGAGGACTGCCCCGGGGGAATGCTCTGCATGGAGCATGAGTGCGTTGAAAGCGCGCTGGACTGCCCCGAAGAGATGGTGCTGGGAGAAGGCGGGGCATGCACTGCCCGGACGGGCGGCGAGCCCTGCGAAGACTGTGAATATGTGATTACCGACCCGGCCGGAGGGGACATAACCGGCAGGACGCTGGAGGACGGAACCATTGTTCTTCCCCTGGAGATGGAGGGAGTCCACAAGGTGGCCCTGGTCAGTGACGGCGAGGTAGTCCGCGAGGTTGAAGTGGAGGCCCTTCCAAGGGCTCCTCCGGTTGAGGAGGAGAAGCCCACCCAGGAGGGACTTGACTTGGCCAGCCTTCTCTGGCTGCTGCTGATACTGCTGATTGTAATCTTCCTGATTGTCTACTGGAGGCGCAGGAAGCAGGGCAGGAAGTAAAACCTTCTTTTTATTTTTATTTTATAAATACTTTCATATACATTATCAGCCACAGGTTTGATGACATGCAGAGACAGAAAGGAGAAAATGGTTCGGATAAGCCCAGAAAGATGGGGAAGGTTGTTGCAAGGTTTGTAAGCACCCCTGAAACCAGGCTTTATACTGGGAGGGGCAGAGACATTTCAGTTCCTCCGCAGATTGAGAAGCTTGTATCCTCCATGTCTTCTGATGACCAGGAAGGATTCAGGAGGGGTTTTGAAAGAGTGAAGTCTGCCAACCCCTACCATGTTGTTGACATGCTGGTTGCAGAATACCTGCAGAAAAGTGTCGAGGGCCTGCCCCAGAGCAGCCTGGACGTGCCGGTCCATAACTGCAAGACCAGGCTTCTTATTTCGGATGAAACAATTTCTGCATTGACCGGCGCAGGGATAATGACTGTGGGGGACTTTGTTGCCAGGACACCGGAGCAGCTGAAGGATGCAGGCCTGGCCCCTGAAGCAATCCGGGAAACAAGGGAGACCCTGCTTGGCTGGGGCATCAGGACGGTTGACAACCCGCCCCGAAAATAGTCAATTTGCACAAAAATTTCCTCCAGGCAGGCTATTTTCCTTGTAAAAATGCATTTTCAAGACATTTATTTTTAAAGAGAACCACACATAATATATATGGAGCCAAATTTTAGGTGGTACTTCTGTCTTATGATAAAAAAACCCAAGAGCCAAGATACATTCCGAACTGTGCCGATCCGAGCAAGACCCCCAACTGGATGACCCCCAGCGGGAAGACCCTCAGGCAGAGCATAATAATTGAGGAAACAGCCCAGAGGGCAATCGCGGAGAATCCCCGGTGGCTGATTGCAAGAAAGACAGAATCTGGCAGGGATTCCAGGAAAAAGCTGGAGGCCCTTGGGTTCAAGGTTCTTTCCGAATACTGCGAGCTGTTCTACAGGGTAAGGCAGCCGCGGGGATGGGACAAATCCACCCGGGGTTTCTGGACATCCATTACTGATTCTGAGGGAAAAGAAGTCATAGTCCAGTACTTCCAGGGACCTCTTGAGAACAGGAAGGCCCACCTTAAGTTCAAGAAGAAGTGCTGAAAGCTGCAATCCGGCCAATGTAAACCTATACGCTCCCGCCGAGACACGGGAGTAGAAGCCTAATTGCCCAAGTTATTTACACTTCCTTACAAAGGGATAATTAGGCGGAAGATTATTCAAGATGTATTTCTGGCTATGCAAGCATGTAATAACAAATTCACCTTATTGTCGCAAAGAAGCCCATTCCTTTAGGAATGGGAGGAATTGCGTACTGTCCCGGGGCTGTTTGTCAACCAGCCTAATGTTGCGGGGCATTTCTAAATCCCCAGCGACAAGCCCACGATTTTAGTCGTGGGTGATTGACTAGCAATTGGGAGGAAATCCTTTAAGTATCACAAGCATGGAAAGTTGGGGCCGGGCCAAGAAATCAATAAGCAAAAGGCTTTCTGTGCCTAAAAGACTGAAAAGATCCTCTCCTTTTAGTAACAGCATAGCGGCCTTTTTTTGGTAACGGGTCCGTCTCAATAAATGTTATGGCACTCCCGTCATTGCCGTTTCTGGCTGTTCTGCCGATCCTATGTGTGTGCATATCATCAGAATCTGCCTGGTCATAGTTTATCACGTGAGAGACATCGTCTATATGGAGTCCCCGTGCCGCAACATCTGTGGCTATGAGTATCCTGAAGGAGCCTTCTTGGAAACCTCGGACTGTTTTCTCCCTCTGGTTCTGGCTTTTTCCACCATGAAGAAACTGGACTTCGACACCAGCTTTCTTGAGTTTTCTGCAGATGTGTTCTACAGATCTTTTAGACCTCAAAAATACGAGCTTCTTGGCATCAGGATTCTGTAACAGAATATTTTTCAAGCGGTCAAATTTCTCAGCCCGGCTCAACCTTATGAATTTTTCATCTATCCGCTCTACCTTCCCCGCATTGCCGATTTCTACAGTCCGGGGCATCTGCATATAATCCCTTGCAATCTTGTGGATGTTTGAATCGAGTGTGGCTGAGAATAGGAGCACCTGCTTTTGGGAAGATGTGCTTCCCAGTATTTTATCTATGTCGGGCTTAAAGCCCATATCAAGCATCCGGTCTGCTTCGTCCAGGACTATGCAGTTGATGCTCTCCAATCTAACTGTTCTCTGTCTCATGTGATCGAGCAGACGACCAGGCGTGGCGACCAATATATCCACCCCTTTCCTAAGTGCAGAAATCTGTCTTCCCATGCTCTGTCCGCCATAAACTGCAAATACACCAATTCTGTGGTTTTTTGCTATTGAACGCAGCTCATCGCAGATCTGCGATGCCAGTTCTCTTGTTGGTGCCAATATAAGTCCTTTTTTGCTTCGGTCTTTTGAAAGCAGTTCTATCAATCCAATTCCGAATGCAGCAGTCTTTCCTGTTCCGGTCTGGCTTCTTACCATAAGGTCCTCCCCTTGAAGTATCAACGGTATGGCCTTCTCCTGGACCTCAGTAGAATCTTCATATTCCATTAGTTTCAATGCACCAATGGTTCTGCCACTGATGCCCATTTCTTTAAATTTCATTTTACTTTTCACCTGTTTTAAAAATTCGATTTTACTATCTCTTTATACCGGAAATCAGTTTGAAATCCATCTGGTCCATAAATTTATACTGGAGGATATGAAAATAGAATTTTTCTATGTTAATTAGTACATGTTGTGTTAATAAAGGTATGTTTTTTGTTCCAACCAATATAAACACTCCACATATAGTGCATGCAACAATAGTGGCTAAACGTATAAAAAAACTGGACGCTCCCGCCGAGATTTGAACTCGGATTACGGGTTCCGCAAACCAGCGTCTTTACCGGAATTATTTGCTTCTGCAAATAACCTTTCCAGATTGGACCACGGGAGCTTTGATTTAATTGCCGTTATTCTTTTACTGTGTTTTTGGTTATTTGTTCCTATTTCATTCATCCATTTTATAAATCTCATAGAATATGGGGGCTTAAAGACATATTTAAATAACTATACCTTTTAAATATTCTGTGCGCCCCAGAGGTTGTAATCTCTCGGTGCCAGAAATTCTAAGTGAATTTTTTATTGATTTTAGGTGATATATTGCGAAGATGCATCAGTTGCGGAAGGAACACTAAAGAATTCGTTTCATTTCCCTGCCCCCAGTGCGGCGAAAAGATAGTCCGCTGCACTTTCTGCAGGGAGAACAGGAACAGCTACCGGTGTAAGTGTGGCTTTGAAGGACCATAGGTGTGATTATGGCTGAAGAATACAATGTTATGGCAAACCTCAAGATTTATGTGGAGGACCCCTCTGCTATGGACAATGTGAAAACTGAGATAGAGAAGCTTGTCAAGGTACAGAACTTTTCGGAGATTGACGTGGGGTTCGGAATCAAGGCCCTCAGGGCTACGGTCCTGATGATGGATTCAGAAGGGGGAATGGACGAGCTTGAGATGAAAATCAGGGAGCTTTCCAAGGTAAGCCAGGTGGAAGTTGAGGAAGTCAGCAGGGTGTGACGATGGCAAAAAAGAAGAAAGACAAGAAAGAAAAAACGTCGAAGAAAAAAGAGAAAAAGGAAAAAAAGCCGGCGGCTCCAAAGAAGCAGAAAAAGGAATCAAAGCCGGAGCGCGAGAACTTCAGAGGAATAGTCCGGCTTGCCGGCAAGGACGTAGGCGGTGAGCTCACCCTGAAAAGGGCCCTGCTTAAGGTAATGGGCATAGGCCATACCACATCACTTGTTGCGTCCAGGGTTATACAGGACAAGCTTTCGATAGACCCGGCGCAGCAGGTCGGCGAATACACTGAAGAGCAGATAGAAAAAATTGACAATATACTTTTCAACCTCCAGGACCACAACGTTCCCCCGTTTATGCTTAACAGATGCAAGGACCGCACTTCCGGAAAGGACAAGCACGTCATAATGAACGACTTGCTGTTCGAGGTCGGCCAGGACATTGAAAGGGAAAAGAAGCTGTATACCTGGAGAGGATACAGGCATGCCTACGGGCAGAAGGTCAGGGGGCAGAGAACCAAGAACACCGGCAGAAGCGGAATGGCAGTCGGTGTACTGAGAAAGTCCATCCTGGCAGCCCAGAAGGGAGGAGCCGGAAAGGAAAAGAAGTGATTGCATGGGTGACCCCAGAAAACTCAGAGACAAGTTTGAAAGGCCCAAGAAGCTTTGGGACAAGGACAGAATCAGACATGACTCCGCACTGAAAACAGAGTTCGGGCTTAAAAACAGCAGTGAGATATGGAGAGCCAGCGGAGAGCTCAAGAAATACAGGAGGGAAGCAAGAAGGCTGCTTTCCATTACCGAGGAAGAAAGAAAGGACGATGCCGAGAAGATTCTGAGGAAGCTCGCCCGCCTGGGGATAATGAAGGAGGGCTCCGAGCTTGATGACATTCTTGGCCTTGAGGTCCGTTCAGTTCTGGAGAGGCGCCTGCAGACCATGGTTGTGAGAAAGGGTCTTGCCCGCACCATGAGGCAGGCCAGGCAGCTTGTGACCCATGGCTTCATAGGAGTCGGCGGAAGAAAAGTTACCCGGCCCGGATATGCGGTGAAGGTGGAGGAAGAGCCGACCATAACCCATGTCCGTGCCATTGATATCAGCGTGAGGCCGGAAGAAGAGGCAAAGGAAGAAGCTGCAGAAGTGAAAGCTGAGGAAAAGGAAGAGACAAAAGAGAAACCTGCAGAAGAGGCCAAGCCTGAGAAGGAAAAGCCTTCCGAAAAGCCGGAAGGGGCTGCGGCATGAGGTGAGCTGATGGCAGAGAAAAAGGAAGAGAAGAAACCGGAAAAGAAGGCGGAAGAAAAACAGGAAGAGCAGCCACCGGAAAAGGCCGAGGCAAAAGAGGAGAAGAAGGAAGAGAAAAAGGCCGAAGAAAAAAAGCCTGAAAAGGAGGAGAGGAAAGAGGAAAAACAGCCTCCCAGAAAGCCCAAGAAAAGAAGGCATGCGGTAGTTCATGTATACTCATCCAAAAACGACACCATAATCACTGCAACAGACCTAAGCGGCGCAGAGACGCTTGCTTGGGCAAGCGGGGGAATGGTGGTAAAGTCGCACCGTGAGGAAGGAAGGCCCTATGCCGCAATGCAGGCCGCCCTCAGGGTTGTAAACAGTCTGAAGGGCAAGGGCATTACCCATGTCGGAGTGAAAATCCGGGCTCCCGGGGGCGTGGGGATGAAGACCCCTGGCTCAGGGGCCCAGGCAGTGGTGAGGACCATTGCCAGGACCGGCATAAGAATAGGAAGGATTGAGGATGTAACCCCCTTGCCCACGGATTCCATGAAAAGAAAAGGCGGCAGAAGAGGAAGAAGAGTATGAAGCTTGTCCTTGACAAAAAGCACGGAAACAGGATTGAGTTTTTGGCAGAGGGCCTGTCACTTGCTTTCGCCAACATGCTAAGGCGCTATTCGATTTCCCGCGTTCCTGTCCTGGCGGTGGACCATATCACTTTCTACGACAACAACAGCGCAATGTGGGACGAGTACCTTGCCCACCGCCTTGGCCTGATTCCGCTCACCACCCCGGAAAACCTGCCTGAGAATGTGGGGGTTGTGCTGACCCTTGATTCCGAAGGCCCGGGCACTGTCTACTCCGGAGACATGAAGAGTTCTGACAAGGAGATATCCGTAGGCGTAGATGACATACCTTTTGTTACCCTGGGGTCGGACCAGAGGGTTAGGCTGGAGGGATATGCATCCCTGGGGACGGGCAAGAAGCATGCCAAGTTCCAGGCCGGCATTGTCAGCTATGGAGAGGAGAAAGACAAGCTGAGGTTCATGGTGGAAAGCTTCTACCAGATGCAGCCTTACGAGATTCTGAAAAGAAGCTGCGATGTGCTGGAAAAAGACATTGAGGATGTGGAAGCCGCGCTTGGCGCAAAGCCCAAAAAGGCCAAGAAGACAGCTGCAAAGAAGTCAACAGCCAAAAAGAAAACCACCAAAAAGAAAAAGTAAATTCTTGGGCATGGGGAATTCCTTTGTGCCCTATTCCTAAGCAGGGGTGGCAGAGCGGTCAAATGCGCCAGCTTGAGGGGCTGGTGGGTTAGTCCCTACGAGTGTTCGAATCACTTCCCCTGCATTCTGGTTCTACCTGAACGCACTAACTGTTTTCTGGCCACTTTAGGCCAGAATCAGCAATATTATGCTGGTATCAGCATAAAGCGTAAATAAGACCTTCTGCTGGAGATGAAGGCATGGAAAAGTTGATTTATACAATTATCCAAAAAGGCTGGAAACGGCCCCCATGAACAAGCTTATGGAAGACAAGGAGTCAAGAATTTCATGCATAAGGAAGGGGTTGGGGTATCTGCTGATTTCTACCTTAGGCTTGACGAACGGAATAAGGCAAATGCTTGTGGGTGCTGCTGAACGTGCGAAAGAAAATGAGAGAAAAACGATAATGCCGCAGGATATTTAATCCTCATCAGTCCAAAATTTCCGCGGCAATAGAGAAATTTTTTCCCTGTGCCCGGAAATAAGGTATCCCTGTTCTTGTTTATAAATGACCTCAGCAGTTTTATTCTCATGTATGTACAGGCCACAGTCTTAAAGTTCCTTATTCCAGCGCAACGCCGACCTTAATGCTTCCTTCAATCTGATGGAACGGGCAAACGCATTG
>WJIU01000043.1 GCA_014730115.1 Microcaldota archaeon | reverse complement strand
TTCGTAATCCAGGTCCTCATATTCAAAATCCTCTCCGTCCTCAAGCTGGTAGTCTTTTCCGTCCAGCTCAAAGTCAAACGTCTTGTCTGACGAATCGATATCCTCCACTGTCGCACTCTCTCCAAAGAACTTGAATGTAGCGCCGTCAAGGTCCAGGCCGCCGGAGTCGGTATCAATATAGGGGTAGAAGTATATCTCCAGCTCTGCATACACTCTCATGCCCTCATCATCACAGGCATAGCCGAAGTACTCCACGTCCTCTCCTTCGCCGGAATAGTATTCCACCACAATGAACTCATCAATGGTGAACTCAACATAGTCATCGGCGTCATCCACTACATCCACTTCTATGTCTCCGGTGTCCTCGCCGCAGAGGTCTGAGCTTGAATTGCCCTCTTGAATTGTCTCCGAGCATTCGTCATCGTTGTCCTGGTAATCTGAATAGTCCATATAAAGCTTGAATGTCGACTCATTTCCGTCAACATCCGAAAGCTCCAGCATCATCCCGTCCTCTATTTCAACAGCATCGTTTACATAGAGCCTTAAGGTTTCACTGTCGTAGCTTTCCATAGAATACCTTACATCATCTTCCTCGAATTCATCCACTTCCTGCTGGCACTCAATCGGAACGCATTTGCCCATCATACATTCGTGGTCTGTGCCGCAGGACATCTTGTCTGACTGGGGGTCGTCGCCATCGCAGTAATACTCGATTACCTCGTCCTCGTCATAACACTCGTCATCGTAATCCTCACCGTCAACAGTAACAGTGCCCTTTGTATACTTGTCTTTTCCGCTGTCGGAATCCATGCACGCGGGTCCCTCCACGCATCTTCCGTTTTCACAGATTTTTCCCTGGCTGCAGGCAAGGTCCTCGCTGGCTATCTGGTTGTTCTCGCAGAAATATTCGGTCACGGCAGTGGAATTGTAGCAGACATCCGTCCCGCTTTCTTCCATATACGTGGTAGTTCCTTTTTCTGTTTTTTCCTTTCCTCCGTCTGAGTCCTCGCACTGGTACTCAATGCATGCACCGTCCACGCAATGCTCCTCTTCCTGGCATTCAATGTACTTGAAAGCAAGGTCCTCGCCGTCGCAGTAGTATTCTTTAAGTGAACCGTTCTGCTCGCAGGAATCCGTTCCTTCTTCAGATGCTGATGTTGCGGTTCCCTTTTCTCCTGGTTCAATGCCTCCGTCGCTGTCCTCGCAGGGGGTAGGCACGCAGGCACCATTCTCGCAGACATACCCGTCCGGGCAGGGAAGGTCTTCATGCTCCTTTATTGCAGCCCTGCAGAAATATTCCCTGACGGTTTCCTTGTCCTTGCAGAAATCATCGGTCATGTGGCCGTCCACCAGCACGCTGCCCGAGGAGAAGATGTCCTTCCCCCCATCCGAATCATCGCAGGATTCAGGAGGGGCGGTGGAGCATCTGCCTTCATGCGCTACAGAAACATTGGCCTTTCTGGCAAAGCAGGCACTGTCATAGTTCTTGCCGTCTTCGCCGCACACCGGCTCGTAGATGGCGGGGCACGCCTGTTCGCCGGTGCATCCGGCCAGAACAAGAAAAACTGCAACCAGTAAAGAGATATGGGAGTTCATAAAATAAGAATAAATTAAAAATTTATAAAATTACTTTTTCTTTTTCCGCCCGGGTTTCTTCTTTTTTGACTTGGCTTTGGTCTTCTTCTTTTTCTTTTTGCCGGAAGGCTTGCTCTTCCTTGTCCTGGACGCCTCCTCAACAAGGCTTTGCCTTTCCTTTGCCTTCTCGTCCACCACAGCCCTTGCCTTGGAGGTCTTTTTCTTCACCCTTGCGAAAACATCGCTGAACTCGCTGGTCTCTGAAACATCGCCGCGTATTCTCTTTATCATGCCATGGCTTTCCTTTACAAGCTCGGCAATCCTGCTCTTGGAATCTTCTATTTCCTGGTCGATGTCCTTTTCCCTTGAGACTGCATCGGCAAACTCGTTTTCATAGGCATCAGTCATTGATTCCAGCTCACCAAGGTACTTCTTCAGGTAGAGAGATTCAGCCGATTCCTTCAGCTCGGCAAGCTCATCTTCGCTGTTGGTTACATACTGCTCTATGCTGTCGATTTTGCCCTCGTAGTCCCGCACGTATTCCTGAATCCAGTGCTCGGTCTTGGAGATCCCCTCCAGCTCTTCTTCCAGCGAGCGGAGTTCTTCCCCGTGAGTGGCAACCGTATCCCTGATTTCGTCTTTCATATCCGCAATCCGGGTCCTCGCCTCATCCACCTGGCGCAGCTCGGCCATCACTCCGGACATCGCCTGGTTGAGTTCATCCACCTTCACCCTGGCTTCCCCAAGTACTGTTTTCAGCCTTTCCGAGCGTTTGTCAAGGGAGCCGCTCAGTGACTCCAGCTCCTCCAGCCTGGAAGACTGCTCCTCCATTGAGGATTCCGCTGTCCCTATCTGCTCTTTGAGTTCTTCCCGGGACTGCTCGATATTGCTGATATAATCTTTCGACTTTTCCCTGGTTCTCTGAAGAGCTTCTCTCCCTTCGTTCTTCAGCTCCTGCATCTTTTGGTAGAGGTTTTCCACCTCGTCCACCTTGTCGGGAAGCTCAAGAACATGCTCCTTGAGTTCGGTAAGCTGTGCCTGCTTTTCAAGTATCTTTTCGGTGTAGGTAACCAGGTCTGCCTGCATCCTGCCTTCCAGAACCGCCATCTTGTCCCGGTAAAGCCCCTCTTTTTCCTTTTTCAGCTGGGCTATGCGGCTCTTTTCCTTGTTTATTTCCTCAACATAAGAATCCATCAGCTCCCGTACATCCGAAACAACCATGCCCCGGGTGGGCCTGACTTCAGGCCCGGAAACAAGCTCTTCTTCAGAGTAGGGCTCATCCCCCACCCCATAAACAGGTGCAGCTTCAGGTTCGGGGCTGTCATCCTGCTCCGGTTGCTCCTCTTCCGGAAAATCCTGCAGCTCCTCTGGCTCCTCCGGCTTTTCAGGCTCTGCTTCCGGAGGATTTTCTTCTGCAGGCTCATCTTCGGTGCCTAGCCTGCTGAGAATGCTTGATTTGATATCATGAATGGCCGGTGAAGAGCTGCTGTCTCTCTTTCTTTCCACATATTCATTTAGGAGCTCCTCGGGGTCTACCTCCTCAATTTCTTCTTCTTCCATAGGAATTTCACTGGAAAAGTCCTGTTTTTCCTGCTTTGTTTCCGGCTCCTCTTCAGAAGAGTCGCTTTCCTCTTCCGGTGCCTCCACAGTCTCTTCAGCAGCTTCGGGCCCGGCAGGCTCTGCTTCTTCATAAACCTGGTCCGCCCTGTGGCTCTCTGAAGGGCCGCCGTCCAGCCCCTTCCAGTGAATGAAAGTTCCCCTGAGGCCGTACTCCACGGATATATATCCTTCCTCCTCAAGCACGGCGACCCACTTGTCCATATTCTTTTTGCTTATCTGGCATTCCTGGCGCAGTTCCTTGAGGGACATTTTCTTTCTTTCCGAGATTGTCCGTATAAGGCTGTCCACATCTGTACTGATAAGCGGCTCATCTACAGTTATATTATCATCTTTCAAAGTGACACCCTCCTCTGAATACTTATAGTAATTTATGTAAGAATAAGTTTATAAAGGTATAACCACAAGAAGCCACAAAATACAAATAAGGTGAATTCAGGAGGCCTTGGTCCTGGAGCTGGGAAAAACCTCGACCCTGTACTTCCCTGAAAGCTTTCTTTGGGCAATGGTAAGGGCCTCCTTCACCAATTTGGCGTGTTTCTTATAAGTATATACCGTAAATACTACTTTTCCTTTTTCCATAATGGCGGCCTTGTCAGTCGGCCTGCCGAAAGAGCGCCTCATTCCTTTCTGAAGACGGTCCGCCCCTGCACCGGAAATCATCTTGTTCTCCCTTATCACGTGGTGGGGAAATGGCCTGACCATAAAGAAGTATTCGCCGGCCATCTCTTTTTCCAGCCGCTTGTTGGAGGACTGCCTCGCGCTTTCAATGGCATTGTCCCTTATTATGATGGGTTCCTTGCACACAAGGTCTATCTGGGTGTCAAAATCTTCCTTCATCTCTCCCATCCTGAACTGATGGAGGTCGGCGTGGGGCATCGCTTTGATATAGGACTTCCTGGGCTTGCTTCTGGAATACCTGCACCAGGGCTGCCTGTCCGGCTTTCTAAATGTCTTGGCTGGTCTCAGACCCATAAATATCACCAATTAGAGGTATTTCTTAGTAATTAGTTAGAAATATAAATGAATAGCATATAGGCAGCCGATTGTCTGTCTTCAGAGGCAAAATATAAAAACGCCGAGGGCAGGATTTGAACCTGCAATCCCAAAGGGATCGGTTATCCCGCCCGCTTTTGGGAAACGCGGGGGCAAAACTGGTTCGAGACCGACGCACTACCGGATTTCACGCCCTGCGGGAAAATCTTGCTTCAGCAGGGCTTTATGCGACCTCGGCAAAAGGAATGATTATTTAAAATCTATAGCTAATTTAACGTTTATGATTGTTCTGAACCTCAAAACATACGAAGCCAGCATAGAAAAGGCTCTGTTTTTCACTGATGTCGCAAGCGAGGTTGTTGAAGAGACCGGCCTGAGAATCGTAATCTGCCCGCCAATGCTGCACCTGAAAGAAGCAGCAGAAAGGTTTTCAGAGGTCTTTGCCCAGCACGTGGATGCGGAGAACCCGGGGGCGCACACCGGGACCGTGCCGGTAGAGCTGCTCAAGGCTGCTGGCGTAAAGGGCTCCTTGGTCAACCATTCCGAGAAAAGAATCCCGGCGGAAACCATTAAGTCCACGGTGGAGCGTCTTCACATGTCCGGGCTGCAGAGCGTGGTCTGTGCGGCAAATACCAGGGAAGCGGTTGGAATAGCCCCCCTTACCCCCTCGTTCGTAGCAGTAGAGCCGCCTGAGCTGATTGGAAGCGGGATAAGCGTATCCAAAGCAAAGCCGGAGATTGTGCTGAACTCTGTCAAGGCCGTCAAGGAAACCAACCAGAAGGTGGGTGTACTGTGCGGAGCGGGAGTGAGCACCAAGGAGGATGTGCAGAAGGCGATGGAGCTGGGTGCAGAAGGGGTGCTCCTGGCAAGCGCGTTTGTAAAAGCCGAAGACCCAAAGGCATTCCTTACCGGGCTTGCCTCGATAATGTAGTAAATTATTAAACATTATTCATGCCAACTAAATGAAACAAAGCGGCTGTAGTCTAATTTGGTTAGGACCTAGGCCTTCCAAGCCTATGATCCGGGTTCAAATCCCGGCGGCCGCACTTGAAACTTTACTCAGCCTGAGCCCGGGGCAAAGTTTCTCCACTGCTCTGCTCCAATGAAGCAAGTTTCAAATTCCGGCAGCGGCCCAAACCATGTGGAAACAGAAATTGCAGTTTTATGCTGAAAACATCCAACACACAAAATTACTGAATTTTATGGAATGGGTGGGATTCTTTACAAAATCCTTAGTTTTTAGGGTAAATAAGATTCAGTTATTTCCACAGGCTGTGTGAAGCCCCACACGACGTAAAATATGCCTGTTTCTAACAAACATTTTTAAACCAAATACAACATTAAAGATTGTGTGAGGCAGGTCAATTTATGCCAAGAAAATTAAGAAAAATAAAAAAAAGCCCAGTTGAAGGCAGGGACCGGCCCAGGACCCCTTTAGATGAACCTTTGATGAAATCAGAGATAGTCTTCCATGGGGTAGGGCCCATGAAAACCAACCTGGCCCCTGACTTTCATGCTGCCAGCTCGGTACACCGGATTGCAAGAATGGTGACTGAGAACTTCCAGACAATCGGGGAATATGTTTCCATGCTGATGGGGCAGTTCAGGAGAGTGAAATCCTGCACCATCTATGTTTCACCAAAGAACATGCCGCTGGTACAGAAAAGTCCACTTCTGCTTGAGCACCGGCTCACTGTTAAAAGGCAGGGCAACCGCACGACAATTGATGAAAGCACTGAAGGCAGAAAAAACAACGACGGCTTTCTGGTTGCCATGATGGAGGAGGCCTTCCTGCAGAAAAGGCCGATAATGCTGGACCATGACAACGGGATTAAAATCAATTTTGGAAACCTGGACATGGACAGCGACAGCTGCGATGTCTATCCCCTTGAAAGGAATGAGGAAAAAGGAAGCATCGCCATCATGCCATTTTATTACCGGGACCGGGGCCAGCCGTCGGGAGTAGTCGTTTTTGAGGGAGACCTTGGCTGCAGCGGCTCAAAACTGGAGGGCTTTGCAAAAAGCTACTGGTCTGCAAAGGCTGCAATTGCATCAGCTGCACAGATATCCTTCCAGCTGACCCACAAATTCGATGCAATAACAATTCTTACCAAGATTGCAGATTTCAACGTTGATTTTGAAACCTGCATCCAGAATCTGATGAAAAATAAGGTAAAAAGCCTTTATCTGGTGATGCTGGACCTGGATGATTTCAAAAAAATCAATGACAATTACGGTTATAATACCGGCAATGAGGTTCTCCGGAAAGTCGCCGAAACAACCAAGGCGTCGGTGCGGAGCAAGGACCTTGTTTCAAGATGGGGCGGAGAAGAGTTCGTGGCGCTTCTGCAGAACGTTACTGAAGAAGAGGCCAGAATCATCGCCGAAAGGATTCGGAGAAGTGTGGCAGGCATCAGGGTCAGGTCACCAACCGGGGATAATGTATCAGTGACATGCAGCATTGGAATCAGCGATGTGGAATCTGTTGCAAGAGAGCTTGCAAGGGAAGGAGAGACGGAGAGCGACCGGGTCCAGTCGATTTTCGAGGCTGCTTTCAACTCCACAGACCGCAATCTGAAAGACGCCAAAAGAAACGGAAAAGACCGCATCAGCTTTGGGGGAGATACGTGTGCTTTTAATATCTAATTCTAAAATAGTATCTCTGTGCCCCGGTAGCTCAGAAAACTTTTAGTAAAAGTTTGATCAAAACTAGGGTTTGGAGCAACACGGCAGAGCGGCTCTCTCGTAGCTCACTGAAAGCAGGAAAGGAGAAGGTCGGGGGTTCGAATCCCTCCCGGGGCTTTTCAGCTGTCCTAAATTGCCTAAAGATTTATAAAATTTATATGTGTTCCAGTCCCAAGGTCGGTATCCTCCGGTCTTTTGAGGCTGAAATCAATGTTGCACAAACTAGCAAAATCCGGATTCGGTTTGGGATTAGTGCTTCTCGCTTTTTTTGCGTTTTCTGGCATGTCTTTTGCAATTGGCATCACCGGGTGCCAGGAGATTAACAGTTCTGGAGGGTATTACCTGCATAATGACCTCCAGGATGCAAATATTTCCATACCGGAAACCGCATTAGATTATGCATGTATTAAGATTGTGTCATCAGATGTTCTCTTCGACTGCAACGGCTCTACCATGAACAACACAGTTAACAAAACGATAGCAATTTTCGTCAATGAAACACAGGACAACATCACTATTCAAAACTGCCCGGAAATAAGCAATTATACATCGGCTGTTTACACCATCAATGTTTCCAATCTGGTTGTTGACAATGTCAATGTCTACAATACATCTGCCGAGAGGAAGGAAAGGGTATATGGCCTTTATATTCAAAACTCCACTGATTCCAATATCACCAACAATAACATCTATAATACAAGTGGCGGCGGTATAAGTGGCGCCGGAATCTATGTAAGTTACGGCAACAACCTTGAGATAAGCGGAAATTACGTGAACGATAGTGGCGACAATTTCAAGATTGGCAGCGTTTCCAACGCCAACATAACCAACAACAAAGCAGAGTACGGTGATACCGGATTTTATGTATTCCAGAGAACCGGTTACGCATACTCCGGAAATACGATAACAGGAAACAATGCATCTCACAATTCTATAGATGGTTTTGACCTGTGGTATGGAAACAAAACATACACTTTCAGCAATAACAGGGCGCACAACAGCTCAGAGTATGGTTTCAGGCTCATCAACACATCCAATGCAGTTGTAAGCAACAACTGGGCCACGGAAAACGGCTTCGGGGGCTTTGCTGTTGAAATAGGCAGCGGACGGGGGAATGCCCGCCTTAAGGATGTTCAGGATGTGGGGGGAAGCAACAATTCAATCGTGTACAACTATGCCTACAACAACAACGGAACCGGAATTATTGTTGCCAGCGACTCCATAAACAACATCTCCCATAACGACGTTTACAACAGCAACGGCTCGGGAATATATCTCAGGGGGACTGCCAACAACACCGTCTCTTACAACAATGTCACCTACTGCAACGAATCAGGAATTGTCATTGAAACGCCCAGCAGGGGCACCAACAATACCCTGATGGAAAACAATGCATGGCACAACAAGGAGCATGGGTTCGTAGTTGATTATGACAACAACAATACCCTGGTTGAGAATGATGCATACAACAACAGCATGTATGGATTTTATTTCATTGATACGGCAGGAAACAACTTTACCGGCAACACCGTCCGGGACAATGTGCTCGGTGCAGTGTACTCTGAAGACAGCAATCTGACCATGAGAGACATTGAAATCAAAGGAGAAAAGCTGAATGTCTCCAGCAGAAAAGGAGGGCATGTACTACAGATGGAGAACGTCATCTTTGACAGTGCAGCCGGAAGCGGCAGGGCTGTCAACGTATCTGTAGACGACGTTCTCAGCTCAGGATTCCTCATGGGATGGACTGCCGAGCCAGGCCAGCTTCCCTGGAATTACAGCGCATTCGGGGGGTTCCTGGACATTGAAAACACCACCCCTGGTGTAGTTATTGACAACATAACCTGGCACTGGACCAGTGCACAGTCATCAGGATACAATGAGTCAAAGTTTGAGCTCTGGGAGCTGAGCGACGGGGCATGGACAAAGCTTAACTTCACCCTGGACGAAGCCGGGAACAGAATCTGGGTGGAGAACCTTACCGTTGCAAGCCAGTACGGTGTTCTTTACAACGGGACCGGCAACTTCTCCGAGCTGTACCTTTACGGTGCCAACGTCAGCAATGTGACCCGCCACGGAAGGTTCAACGGCTCTGCAGCCCAGAGCAGCCCCACTGAGGGTGGAAACCTGACCGGCATAGACGTCAGCTCTGCTTCACTGACCGGGAAATGGGCTGCGTTCTACGGCGATGTGGTAGGGGAGATTGTGCTCCGGGGAGCTTCAGGCTCCAACTACGTGTACAGCTGGAACTGGACTGCTTCAGACGGAGGCGCAGTGTGCGTAAGCACCAATTCCTCCCTGGTAAACCCCAACATCGTCCTTGGAGGGACAGGAAGCGACATAGACAATGCATGGAATTACACCGCAACTGATGCGGATTCAGGTGCCAACACCTTCAACCAGACCAACTGCACCATTGACATCGGTGCGGAAACCGTGGACAACTCCAGCTATGCGGACACCGGCCCTGCCGGGGGCTTCCATACCTGCGCGGTGAGGCTTGCGGACAACCCTGTAAAGGACGAGATGATGTTCTGCGCAGAGATAATCCCGGGGGGAACAACCTGGGACGGGGGAACGGGTGACTTTGAGCTGATGGTGCCTGCTCCGGAAGCAGTGGGCTCCACCGAGACCTATTATTTCTATGCCAACCTGAACTAGTTTCTTTTTTCTTTTATTTATCTTCTTTTGAAGGAAACGCCAGTCGCACTGCCAAGCAAATGAACCGTGACATACTCCCCGCCCTAAAGGCCGGGGATTTCCTGGCTGGCCTGATGCAATATACTGATTAAGATAGAAAATAGAAAAAGAGGGAAAATCAGCCCAGAATCTTGGAAAGCTCCTTCCGGAAGACCTCGGGGCTGGAAACAATGGAATGGGCCCTTTTCCGGGTGTCCTTGTACCTGGAAAGCTTGGAGATTGTCTTAAGGGCATCAGGGTCCTTCTTCAGCTTTTCCAGCGCAGTTTCCCTTGAATCCTTGTACTTGGAGCGCGATGCCACTGCCAGCAGGGCAGCGCTCTTCTTTGCAATCCTCTCCATCGCCGCGGCCCTGCAGTCTTCATAGGGCGACAGTATCGCAATTTCGGTAAGCATCTCTGCATCGTCCAGCTCCTCAACTACATCAGACAAAAGCATCAGGGCAGTGGAGCGGGCGTCCTTGTACCTTGAGTTGTAAACAACGTCCCTCAAAGAGGTGGGGTACTCAGAGAGCCTGCCTATTGCCAGGTATCTGGCATCCTCGCTCGGGCAAACCTTGGCCATTTCAGCAATGCTTTCCACGTCGTCCAGCTCATCCACCTTGTCAACAAGCTGAAGTGCGGAATTTTTCCTTACATCGGTATGCTTTGAAGATTTCAGAAGCCTGCAGAGCGCATTGGTGTCAAACTTCAGATGCTTGACCGCCGCAGCCCTGGAGGTCCGGTAGGAAGACTGGTTTGCAACCCTGGCTAAAGATTTGCTGTGCCCGGAAACCCTTTCCAGTGCAGCCATCCGGGAGTCCTTGTTGGGAGAGCCGGTTGCCACGGTTGCAAGCAAGGCCGGCTCGTTTATCAGCGAAACCGCCTCCAGCCGGGTGTCCTTGAAAAGTGAGGAGCAGGAAATCTCCACAAGAGCCTCGTCGTGGGATGAAAGCTCGTCCAGGGCTGCAGAGCGCGTATCTGCGTACTGGCAGTACTTGGCAATCTCAATCAGGCCCCACACATCTCCAGAAAGGTTGGAGATTGCAGCAAGCCTGACATACTGGAAACTGGAAAAAGCGGCAAGCTCCACCAGAACGCGGGAGCGGCCCTTGAGCCGGTCCACTGCATTCAGCATCGCGATGCGCTGCCCGCTCATCAGCACCTTTGCCAGATGCTGATAGCTGTATTTGTCCGAAGATTTCTTGTGGGGGCTGAGCTTCTTTTTCGGTTTTGGTTTCTTCTTGGATGGGAGCCGGTCCGGCTTAGTCGCTGCTCTAAACATTCTTTTTTTACGGGTACTGGTTGCCATGGGAATATTTTTCACGATATATTAATAAAGGGTATGGCGAATTTCACAGAAAAATTCATTTTTCAGGGGTTCAGGAATTACTGATTCCGGCTGATTTTCAGGTATGCATACACGTAAGTCCCAAAAGCGGCCGCAAAGAAAGGAAGTGCAATCCAGGGGTTTCTTTCCATCACGGCCAGGAGAATGCCGAAGACTGCAGCCACGGAAGGTGCAGCCAGCGCCTGTACGAAATTCTTGTTCTGCAGAGAGAAAGGAAGGAATGTGGTGCCGTACCAGTAAAGGTCAAGGGCGGAAACCGCGACAAATGCAAGCACAACCAGCCTCTGCTCCCCGAGGAACGGCCCTATTACAGCGTCCAGGGAAAACGGAATAAAGCCGCCGGTCGTCTCCAGGAAATAGAACATTGCAAGCAGAAGCGCCGGATAGGCAAGCCCGACAAGAAGATGTTTCCTGTTTTCCAAAAAATCACCGGTTGATGGGGAAACTGAGATTTGAACTCAGATCACCAGCTCCCAAAGCTGGCAGCATGCCAGGTTAGCCCATTTCCCCTTGAATATCAGTTGTTCGGCTTCTTGACAAGCACGATGGTTATGCCGAATTTCTTGAGAAAGAACCCGTGCCGCGAATAAAGGTCAATGGCCGGGTTCATGACCTTGACCTTCAGGTAAATCGGGCGGTCGGTATCCTCAAACAGTTCCAGGGTGTGCTCCATCAGCATGGTCCCCACACCCTGCCCGCGCACAGATTCATCCACTCCTATGCCCTGAAGTATGAGCCTGTTCCCGTCATCCACTATATGGGCAAAGCCCAACGGACGCTCTTCGTTTTCAGCCAGGAGCACGGTGTCCCAGTCGCCAATCTGGACCGCCGCTTCCGGGAATATCCTCCGGATAAACCTGGCGGCTTCATCGTATTCCGACGGCTGGACAAGTCTGATGCTTATCATGCCTACCAATAGTAGATAGTTAGATTTTTATCGTTTGCAGATTAATGGTCAGCATGAAAACAATGCTGGCCCTGCTTGTTTTTGCTCTTTTTCTTGTAACGGGGTGCCTGCATGGGGAGTTTAAGGCAGAGAATGAAACCCGGCCTTCGGCCATCAGGGAAAACGAAACCACAGTGCCGGAAAATGAAACTCCGGCAATGCCTGCGCACTGCTATGATGGGCTGTACAACCATGGGGAAGAGGGGCTGGACTGCGGCTGGAGCTGCCCCAATGAGTGCTTTTTTACAGAAAAGTGCGGCCCGGTTGAGGAACAGGATACATGGTCGGGGAACATATTCGTAACCTGCAGTGTAGGGGTGGCGCCAGGGGCCGTGCTGAGAATCGAGCCGGGAACAGTGGTGAAATTCAGGCAGGACCGGGACTACAAAACTGATGAGGGGGTCATTCTTACCGTAGATAACGGAACCCTCATTGCACAGGGGAACCGGGATGATATGATATGGTTCACCTCAGCCGCACCTGGCCCCATAAACGGAGACTGGGAGGGGATACGCATCCATGAGTCGCACAACAGCATAATCGACCATGCAGTTGTGGAATACGGATTCCTGGGCGTCGGCCAGTTCAATTCCGGGGCAAATGTAACCAATTCCATAATAAGATGGACAAATACGGAAGGCCTTTATGCCGAGCGCTCCGGCCCCGTTTTCATCAACAATACACTTTACTCCAATGCATATCATGAGATTGCGCTGGAGCAGTACAATACCAACGTCAGAATAATCAACAACACATTCCTTAACGGCACCACCGCAATCCACAGCGAGGAAACCAATTTTGTTGCCGAAGGCAACTATTTCGGCAATTACGGCCCTGAGCCGGCCATTGAACCCGGCGCCGAATCAGTTGCAGTGATAAGGAAAAACAGATTCCAGAACTGCTCCGGCCCCAATATTGTTGAGGTGGACTTCACGAGCACTGCGACCATCGAAGGCAATGATTTCGGAAACGGTTCTTTGCAGAAGCCTGTTTATGACTATGGCATCCATACAAACTTCGTCCTTGATTACAAGCCAGGCAGCCTGAAGGACAGATTCCCATATGTTTATCCTGAAGAGGACGGGACAAGGAGGGTGGTTAAAAGAATAGGGCAGGGCCTGGGATTCGGCTGGTCGCTTTTGCATTACAATGAATCACTCTGGATGTTCAGCCATGCCATTGAAAGTGGAGGAAAGGGGCAGGCCCTGGTAAGGATAAACCCTGAAACAGGAGACTATGAAGTCATACCAAACGACATTATGCTGAATCCAAGGGGATTTGCCCATGACGGAGAGCATTTCTGGGCAAATGATTTCAGCTTTATCAGGCTGTATAAGTTCAAAATAGCCGGCGGGGAAGTTGAACTTGTCGGGGAATATGACGTACCCGAGAAGGAAAAGGGGGGCACTGCCGGCCTGGCATCGGACGGAGAATACCTCTACCTGTGCAGGGGAGAAAAAGCCTATGTGCTGGACAAGCAGGCAAATCTTGTCGACGAAATAATTTTCCCGTTCTGCGGAAACCTGGTATGGGCCGAAGGATATTTCTGGGGAGTGCACGGCTGTGAGAAAGGGCTCTGCAAGTTCGACCGGGAAGGAAACCTTGCAGGTGAGATTTATCCGGTTGCGATGGGCACTGAGGCGCTTGCCTGGGACGGGAAGCATCTCTGGGCCATGCAGAAGACATGCGAGACCTGGCAGGACCCCAAGATTTTTGAGATAGAGATACTCAATGACACCCTTGGAGAGCAGCCGGTCCGCTGAAAACAGCTGTTTGCTTAGGAAAGCCAAAATGAGGCATCTAAATATTTATAAACATCATCTAACTGTTCAAAGCCATGAAGCTGTTACATGCAATGGGCATCATATTTCTGGTTTTGTTTTTTAGTGCGCCGGTTTTTGCGTATACCAATGTTTCGTCGTGCCAGGCAATCGGCACCCCCGGCGAATACCGCGTAAATGAAACGCTGTACGGAGCCCCGGTGTCCAGCAGCTGCCTGTACATCACTTCCTCGGATGTTCTCCTAGACTGCCAGGACAACATGCTGGACAGGAACGGCACAGGCACCACTGATTATGCAATACAGGTATATGCCACCACCAACCTGGACAACATCACCGTCAAAAACTGCCACATCTGGGGCAACTCAACGTCCTACTACCGGCAGGGAATCAGATACTATCTGAATGTTCACAACAGCTCCATAATAAACAATACCATAGAGCGCACAAACGAAGCCAGTGTGCACCTGCAGGGGAACAGCTTCTCATTTCCCGTCAACAACATCACGATACAGGACAATACAGTCAGAAACGGCAGCATAGGAATCCGGCTGCTGAATGCCTTCAACTGCCGCATTGAAAACAACGACCTGCTCAACAACACCTACCGGAACATCTACCTGGGCTCAAAATGCCCGAACACCACAATCACCGGGAACGACATATCAATTGACGGAAACGGCATAGAAACGGATTTCGCCTACAACGCTACCATTACCAACAATTATATTCACGACTATGTAGCATCAAGCGGAGACAAGGGAATTGACATCGCCTATGAATGCAACAGCACTATAATATCCGGCAACAACCTCACCGATGTGGGAAACGTCGGAATCAGGGCAGAGTTCTGCGATGAGATAGAGATTGCCGGCAACATCATTGAAAACTCCTCCAATTACGGCCTGAGGCTTGACCGCGATGTCCAGTACTCATGCATATACAACAATGAAATTTCCGGCGCAGACACCGGAGTTTCCATAGAGGAAGCTTCCAACAACAACAGCATATACAACAACACTGTTTTCGGCAACAGCAACTACGGCTTCCGCCTTGCCGGCGCTTATGAGAACAATCTTTCCAATAACACCGCCCACGGGCAGACCGCTGGGGGAGCTTCCTCCGGATTCTACCTGAACGGCTCGGTGGAAGACAACCGGTTTGAGAACAACGTCGCCTACAACAACAGCAGAAACTTCATGCTGAGCGGCGGCGCAACCAACAACGTCCTGGTAAACAACACTGCAAGGGATTCAACCCCAACCGGATATGGTTTCTACTTCAGCAGCGGGGGCCCCTACAACGACATACGGGACAGCCAGGTATACAACAACTATTATGGGGTTTATAACTACCGGGCAAACATCAATATGACCACCACCCACTTCTACAACAACAGCCTGTATGACTTTTATTCAACCACGAGCACCACTATCCGCTACTTCAACCTGACCAACGTGATATTCGACAATCCCCAAGGGAACTACCAGGATTTCACCAACCTGTCCCTTGATGACGATTCCAAGAGTGAGACATACTTCATCAACTGGACCTCTGCCTCTGCGCCTGCCGGCAACCAGAGCTTTGCAGGGAAATGGATAGACATAAGCAAGCAGGCTTTCAGCACGGTATACATAGACGAGGTTACCTGGCACTGGAGGGACGATGAGGTGACCGGGAATGAAAGCGAGCTGGAGCTCTGGAAGAACAACGCCTCCGGCTGGACGCTGCTCAACGGCAGCCCTGACGCCGGCCAGAACAGTCTTGCTGTTTCCAACCACAGCCCCGGAAGCGTATACGGAATCCTCCGGCCGGTCCAGACCGGGATAACAATAAATTCCTCAGGAACCTACACCCTGAGCGGAAACATCAGCGGTGCCGGCCAGAGCGTTGCAGGAATACCCGGTATCAATTCGGCAGGGGTAGTGATTGAAGCAGACGATGTTGTGCTTGACTGCAACGGGTATTCAATAATCAATGACGGCACTGCCAACGCCGCAGGGCTGGTCATACCCCAGGGCGGCTACAGCAACATAGAATTCAGGAACTGCCCGATGATTTCGCAGTTCGAGAATGGTATTTATGTGCTCAACGCATCTTCAGTGAGCTTCTCCAACCTTACGGTATTCAACAACTCCGTCGGTATTGTGCTCAACCAGACCACCGGCTGCGTGCTTTCCAACAGCAGTATATCCAACAACACCGGAAACGGTGTTGAAATCTATGCAGACTACAACACCCAGGCCAGCTACAATGACGTGAGCAACAACGGCGCAAACGGCTTCAGCATGAACGGCTCCACCGGCGCAGAGCTTAACAACAACAATGCATCGGCAAACGGGGCAAACGGCTTTGACCTGCCTGATTCCACCAATGCCAGTGTTGACAGCAACGATGCCTGGGACAATGACGGCCACGGCTACAACTTCGACAACTCCAATGGTGCCGAGGTAAACAACAACAACGCTACTGCAAACGGTGCCAACGGCTTCGACCTGCCGAACTCAAACAACGCAAGCGTTGATAGCAACGATGCCTGGAATAACACCGGCAACGGATACAGCTTTGACAGCTCCGGCGATGCAGAAATAAACAACAACAATGCATCGGCAAACGGGGTGAATGGCTTCGACCTGCCGAACTCAAACGATGCAAGCGTGAACAACAATGACGCCGCGTCTAACGACGGGAACGGCTACGACTTCGGGGATGCTGACGGCGCCCAGGTTGAAGACAACGGTGCTTCGGACAACGGAGGGGCCGGGTTCCATGAAGACCAGGGAACAAACAACTCCTATGTCGGGAACACGGCAGAATTCAACGACGGGGACGGCTATTCATTCGATGGAGTTACGGATGATGAGTTCCTGAACAACAGCGCAACCGGAAACGGGGGCAATGGCGCCAGCGTAAACATTGCCGATGACTTCTTCATGGACCCGTCCTGGTTCTGCAACAACACTGTGGGCATATTCATCAACCAGTCCAACAACACAGTAATCCAGGACTCGGTTGCATGCAACAACAGCCAGTACGGAATCTACATACTGGATTCCGACAACATTACTGTAAACGGAACTTCCAGGACATACAACAACAGCATGGACCTCAGGGTGGAGAACAACCTGGGCTCTTCAGTAACCCTT
>WJIU01000012.1 GCA_014730115.1 Microcaldota archaeon | reverse complement strand
TTACGATATCAGAGCCCTGCTCTCCACCTGGAACCGGCACTATCCACAGCAACTCCCTTTCTTTCATTAGTGAGCACAATACCCTCTCGGTTTCATCAAGGGGGTACACCACATAATCCTGGTCCCAGCGAATGCCCTTCAGCCCTTCCTGTTTTCCGGCCTGGGCACCTGCACTTACTGCCACCGGCAGCTTCACCTTTAGGGTTTCGCTTTCTTCTTCCCTGATATCAAAGCCGGTCTTTGGCTCCGCCCATATATGAAGCAGATTCCCTATTCTGGCCGTCCTGCTTGCAGAAGGCTTCTGCTCTTTCATGACACATATGGGTTTTCCACGCAGAACCATTACCTGCTCTCCGCTAAGGTTTCTCCTGGCATTTATCTCCTCATCGCTGTTTCCTCTGGGAACCGGCAGAAGCCATCTTACCTCGCGGTTGGGCAGCATTTCCTCGAAAAGTTTTATTTCTTCTTCAGTGAGGCGGTAGGCCGCATGGTCCAGCTCCCAGTCAATCCGGGGAAGGTCCTCCGGGCTCACCGCCCTGTGGGGCTTGGTTGTGTCCGGCCCCCTTCTTTTTCTGGATGCTCTGTCAATAAGGGGCTCGGGCGCCTTCTTTTTCAGAGCCATTCCATCGGTGGGAAGGGCAATGCCCTTCTCACTGAAAATAGTATGAGTAAGCCTTTTGGCCTTGACCATAAAGTATCACATCCATTAAACTACATAATTTATACCAATAAACTGTTTAAAAATGTTTGTTCAGGTGGTATTTTGTAACTGGCAGCCATCATGCAGCGATATTATTTAATTCTTTTCAGCATCCCATTAGTCTACTTCTATTGGTCGCGACCGTAGTCTACCGGTTATGATTCCAGATTGCCAATCTGGCGGACCGGGTTCAATTCCCGGCGGTCGCAATGACCTGCGGTCATATGACCGCGGGAATTCCCATTACGGAATTCCCTCCGGTCGCATTGAAACTTTGCCCAGCCCCGGCTCAGGTCAGAGTTCCATCAGGCCTTTCGGTTGCTGTTCGTCAGGTGACTGAGACCATTCCGATATTTTTATAATCTCTTTAGACTCAGTGAGTTTATGGGCGAACTTGTGGATGAGATGCTGCACCAGTTGGAGATACGTCAGGCCAAGGACCTCCTGCCGCATGAGCAGACGATTTCTTACAACCTCAAAAGGCTGAAGGTTGCGATGCTGAACATCGGCCAGCTGGTGGACCCCATTATTGTGGACAGGGAGAGCAACCTGGTGCTTGACGGAAATCACCGGCTGAAGGTGCTTGAAATCATTGAATGTCCCTACGCAGTGTGCCAGGCTGTTGATTATACCAGGCCAGACATTGAGGTCGGAACCTGGTTCCCTGCAATAAGGCTCACTCCGGGTGAGGTTTTCGGCCTTGATTCCATAAAGCATGAAAAAGTGGACGTTGAGGCGGGAAAGAAGGCGGTGGAAAACCTGGAGGCCCCATTTGCACTAATCCGCAATGATGAATGCCACCTGCTGAATCCCGGAAAATACAAGCTTCTGGAAATGGTTGAAGAGCAGAATTACATTTTGTCCCTTCTGGAGAAAAGGGACGTGGAGTATGTTCCGTATGAGGAAGTACCCAGGCTCATAGAAAACGGCAAGTCGGTATTCTACCGGCGGTCATATACCAAGGATGAAATACTTAAGGCAGCCCAGAACCATTCTCCGTTTCCCCCGAAATCAACCCGCCACCTGATTCCGGGCAGAATCATCAGGCTCAACATGCGCCTGGGATGGCTTCACCGCTCCCCGGAAGAGGCAGAGATTGAGCTGAAAAACAACCTGAGCCACCGGGTATACCAGGGAAACGTAAGAAAGTACTATGAGCCGGTAACCGTAATCTACTGATCAAACGGGTCAAAGAAAAGATTGGAAAGTGCGGAATTGCGGTCCAGCCGGGGGGCGTTGAGAGCCTTTTCAATCTGTACCGGGTCGAAGCCGACCACAATCCTCCCGCCTATGTCGAGCATGGGCACGCTTCTTTTTCCGCTCTTCTTGAACATCTCCACTGCCTTTTCCTGATTGGATGATACGTCGTACTCCTCGAATTCTATTCCCCGTTGTTTCAGAAAAGTCTTTACATTACCGCAGAACGGGCAGTTCTGGGATGTATACAGGATAACCTTCTTTTCCTCCATGAACCCCTATTGCGGGCTACCCTTTTAGTGCTTTACTGCAGAATACATTACCATGTTGCTCACTCCTGGCCCTGTACCTGTGTTGGATGAGATATTGGAGGCCCAGTGCGGGGAAATGATAACCCACCGGAGCAGGGAGTGCTCCGAGCTTTACGGAGACCTGGTTGAAAGGACAAAGGCATACTTTAATTGCGACGAAGCCTATGTCATCACCGGGTCAGGCGCCCTGGGCATTGAGACACTAGTGCTTAACCTCTGTGATAAAAACAGCCGGACAATTTGCTTTCCCAACGGTGATTTCGGGGAAAAGCAGGTCCTTACGGTGAAGGCGCACTCCAATGCTGATGTGCATCATATAGAAGGGGGAAAAGGGTGGGGCCTGGACCGGACAAAGCAGGCGATTGACGAGAGCGATGCCCCGGTACTTGCAATGGTCTACAATGAGACAAGCTACGGGATAAAAAACGACATCAGGCATATCTGCAGGTATGCCAAGTCAAAAGGGATGCTTACTCTGATAGACGGCGTTTCAGCGTGGCCCGGGACCGGGATGGACATGAAGGCCTTTGGGGTGGATGGATTCGCGGTGGGGAGCCAGAAGGCCATAGGTGCCCCTCCCGGGATGGCCCTGATAGGGCTGAGCAGGGATGCGGCGGAAAGATACAGCTCCAGGGATGACATTCCCGGATACTACTGTGACCTGAGAAGGCACAAAAAGAGGTACGAGAAGGACCGGCAGACGCCCAACACTCCTGCGATAACCCTGTTCTGGGCATTGCAGAAGGCCTTTGATGTTTTGGACAAGAAAGGAGGGGCGGAAGCATGCGTAAGGCGCCATGCTGAAGCAGCAGAGCATACCAGGAAAAGGCTCGCTGGCATGGGATTCGGGCTGATTGCGGAAAAGGGCTTTGAGTCCAACACGGTTACCGGCTTTTACTGTGAAAAGCCCGGCCAGGCAAAGGAAATCCGCTCCCGGCTTCTGGAGGACTACAATATCAGGATTGTCGGTTCTAGGGGGGCCTTTAAGGAAAACGGCCTTCGGATAGCGCATATGGGCAATTTCAGTATAGAAGACATAGACACGGCCCTGGATGCCATCGAGAAAATAATTAAATAGGTTTACAGACATACGGATGGAAGGATATGATGACCCAGACGGTTCCGGATTTAAGCAAGGCAGTTTCACTTTCTTTTGATGAAGACCCCGAGGTCAGAAAGCAGGCCGCGGAGCTGCTGGGCGAGCTGGACGACCCCGCGGCTGCATTTGCCCTCGTTGAGCTCAGCTATGACAAAGACCCCTCAGTCCGGGAGCTTGCCCAGGAAAAGCTGGAAAAGCGCAAGAACTCTGAGCCCGAGCTGATGTCTTTTGCAGAGATATTCTCTTCCGGCTCCAAAAAAGCTGAAAAAAAGGACAAGGAGGATTCCACGCCTTCCGGTTCCCGGGAGAAGGTTTTACTTCCAATAACCCGGATTTTTGAGAAAAAGCTGGGAAAGGAAAAGGCAGACCTTGTGAAAAGCAAGATGATGCCCAGCATAGAGAAGATTTACGAAAAGACCCTGGTGCAGAAATCCGGAAAAAAGAAGAACGAGGAAGGCGGCAGGAAGGTGATGCAGGAGTTCCTTACCAGCTATCTGGAGGTAATGTCCGACCTTGAAAGGGTGGGGGGGTCGACCGATGTCTCTCCGGAAGAGGTCGGAGCCGAACTGGAAAAGGCAGCCCAGAGCATGGAGGAAGAGGAGCAGGATTCAGAACTGCAGACAGTCGGCAAGCCTGAGGAGCTGGACAGCGTATCCTCTGAAATTGCCAGCCTTGAGGCACACAACCTGGAAGAAGTAAAGCAGCAGAACGAAATCGAGAGCCTTCCTGACACATATTTCAAGAAAGCCTATGAAATCATGATGCTTTCCGGCGGCGACGAGAAAATCATGAAAAGGGAAATGAAAAACATGGAAGCCGCCGCCAAAAAGGAAATCAAGCTGGCATTCCAGCTGGCAAAGAAACGCTTCAAGGAAGAAAACATCACCCACCTTACAGAGGTAAAGGACAGGATGAGGAACATAAACACCGAGCCCCTCACTGTGGAATCTGTGGAGAACATGGAATACCAGAGAACCAAGAAGCAGAAGGCTGCCCTGACCAGGCTGGTGGTGCATGACGGCGACGGCAACGAGGGCGTAATCTACCTCTTCGACGACCGGGGCCTGGTAGTCAACCCAGGAATGAAGGTCAAGATAGTGAAGGGAATGGCCAAGACGTTTAAGTTCTCAGGAGAGACTGCGCTCAGCCTTGGAAGAAAAGGCAGTATTTATATTGTTTTGTAGGAAATATTCCAATCGCGTATTCTGGTGGCTAAATGGAATTGACAAAATACGAGCTTGCAAGAATCATCGGGGCAAGGGCCCTCCAGCTTTCGATGGGTGCACCGCCGCTTATCAAGATTGAGAGCGGAAGGTCCTCCTTTATTGAAATCGCCCAGCAGGAGCTGGACAACGAGGCAATCCCCCTTGCGGTCTACAGGGAAGGCTAGTCCAGGGGAAGACCCTTTACCAGCTCAATATCGTAGGTTTCCCCGCTGGTTTTAAGCAGAACCCTTTTTTCTTTGTCCACCCAGTTGTACTCTTTGGAGCCTTCGGCTGTTTCTATTTCCACAACAAAGCAGGGTCTTCCGCGGTAACGGTCGGTGCGCATAACCCGGTAATTGAGCTCAGATACAATTTCCCTGGTTTCCTGGAAGGACATGTACATGCTCACGTTCCATTTCCAGTTGCTGTCAAGGGCAAGCATCCAGGGCTTGAAGAACAGGGTTGCAGAGTCCCCCAGGCTGACGTTTGAGCCGCTTGGGCCATTGCCCTCCTCATTCAGGCAGACAGATGACAGGTTGGTGTTTTCCAGCAGCCTGACTGCAGTGCAGTTGTTCCCGCTTGAAACAAGGTAGGTAATGTTGACAGAGGAGTTTCCAAGGTCATATGCATACACGTATTCCTCACCGGGCTTAATCTGAAGCCCCGTGTTCTTCTCCAAAGGGGCTTCCCCATAAGTTATCTGGGGGTTTTCCAGCTCAGGCTGGAAAGTAATTCCGGAATAAACCATTATCCCCAGAAGTATCACTATCGTGGCCAGTGCAATCCATCCCGATGAAATTTCAAATTTGTCTTTGTCCTTCATCAACACTCACTGCTCTCTTGCAATCTCTCCGAATTTGGCATAAGGCCTCTGGGTTTCGCTGTTAAGCATTTCGAATACCACCTGGGATATCCTCATTCCCGCATGGAGCCTTATGCTGAAGGGGGCCAGGTTGACAATCTCCAGAACCTGGTGGTTGCTGCTGCCGGGCTGCACCAGCGCACTGGTAATGTGAATAACGAGGCCCATTCTTGCAAATCGGCTTCTTCCTTCCAGCTTTCCCATTATGTTTGCAGGCAGGGTGATTTTCTCTGCAGTTTTGGCAAGGCACATTTCACCAGGCTGCAGAACCACTGAATCCTGCCTTTTTACAGTGAAAGCCTGCTGAAATCCGGTTTCCTTCAAGTCAACTGTCTTGCCTAGAAGGTCCCTGCTGAAAAGGTGCCATTCGTTGCTCAGGGTAAGGTCGATGCTGGCAGGGCCAATCTGCTTTTCTTCCAGCGGCTCCACAATTATTGTTTTGTCTTCCAGGAACTGCCTTATGTCTTTATCAGAAAGTATCATGATTTTAATTTCCTGCAGGACTTCTTTAAAACCATATCAATAGTATTATCACTCATGCGGGAGGCCATGGCTCTGCTTGCAGAGCGGATAAGGAAAAACAACAAATTCCTTAGTGCAAAGGCCGGAGAGCTGAGAGATACAAATCCCGGACTGGTCAGGGAAGTGGCCAGCGTCCCTCTTGATTTATCTGTTTCCGGAGTTGACGGCGGCGCCTTTTTCCACCGCGTGCATGGGGCGGATGTCGCTGCAATCCGCGCTGTTGGGGTAAGTTTTTTTTACCGGAATTCAAAACTCGGGTCTTTCAGCCATTATCCCTCGCGAAAGCCGGAGCCGGCCCTGCAATACCGGGAAGGCCTTGACGAGCATGAGGCATCCGTTTTCCGCTCGCTGGCAAGGCTGAGGCAGGAGCTGCTCTGCTCCAGGGAAATGATTGAAAAATTCTCCCCGGACGTGCTTCTTTTTGACGGCTCTCTTCTTCCCCTTCCTTCTGACAAGCCTCCGGAAGGCAGTGGGCTGTGCAGCCTGTACCAGGAGGTTGTTTCTCTTTACGACTCTGTGTTCTCCGCTTGCAGGGATACCCTGCTGTGCGGCGTGATAAAGGATTCCCGCGCCAGGAAGCTGGGTGCCGAATTCAGTCTGGACTGTTCTGATACCATGCTCTGTGAGCATCTGCTGAAAGCAGGGGAAAGGACCGCGGAATTTCCCTGCTCCTGCAGCGGCCCGGGAAGCAGGGTAAATACATTCTATCTCAGGCCCTCAGAGCAAGACCTTCCCCTCCGCGTTGAAACAATTTCTTCGGTGGAAAAGGCCGCAGAAGCCGTGTTGTCCCTCTCCTCCATAAGCAGCAGGTTCGCGTATCCTGCTGTTCTTACCGAGGCAGACATGTGCGCTGCATTTGACCGGCAGGATATCGCCATTTTTCAGAAGGACCTGTTTTCCCTTGCCGGATTTTCCAGTCTAAGGAGAAGCTCCCGTCCTTTCCGATGATTTTTTAATTCTGGAATGAGTAATCATTTGCGGGTGAGGGGCAGGCAGCTACGCTCTTTACAGAGTGAGGAAGTTCTGCCCTCTGTAGAGACATTTCCTTTAAGGGGAAGGGAAACGGAACAGAAACGATACCCTTTACGGGATGCAACGAACGTTTCCTGTCTCAGTGACAGAGCAAGGCCATTGAGCCGCCCCCTGATTCCGGAAGGATTCAGGGCCTTTTGCTGCGCAAGCAGCCTGAGGAAGTAAAATGCTGCCTAGACACAGAAGGCAGGCTATGCCCTTCACCTCTTATTTTTTGTGATAATTGATGTTATTTTAGATATATTTAAAACTACTTTTTGGCCTATAATTTATACTAAAATCTGGTGTTTATTATGAGGGAACTAGAGAATGCTCCATCTCAGGTGAAGCCTAAGAAAAAAAGGTTTGAAAGGATTAAGCCTCTTTTTTCCGCCCTGAAAAGGCCGGGCAGGATTTTCGGAAAGGCGGCAGGCATTGCGGTGTTTTCATCGGCTATGGCAATATGCGGAGCCAATCTCGGAACCTATTTTGATCATGTAATACGCATAACTACCAGGAAAGGGGGAACAGGATAAGAATAGAGCTGCCGGACGAATCACATCGGGATGACCCCTGGTCGGCCTGGCAGTTGAGACAGCAGGGGTGCCGGTAATCGGTGCACAGGCTCCCGACAAGGCCCAGCTTTTCATAGACCTTGAAAGAAATGAAGAGGGGTCTCCCTCGCCACCACATATGTGATGGTCTGGCTTACCAACAAGGGCGTTTACGAAAGGGACGGGGAAGATGACGATACACTGGAACTACGATGAAGGCAGCAACAGGTTTATCCCGGACAGGGCGGTAACCAGGTACCATTACCGTGAGGTGGAGCTCAGCCTGTCCCCCGGCAACCCGCCGGTTATTGTAATCCAGAACCCTGCCCATACCCCCGGCATTCCCGGGCCTTCCCCGGGATACCTGGACCATGAGCCTGAGACTGTGGATGTTTTTACCATGTTCTCGGCAGAAAAATGGGTGGGCTGTTCCCTTTCAGCCGGCCTCCCCCAGACATTCAGGGCGCTTGATGTTTCTTTCCGGGCTGAAATCAGCAACTAGCCTACCATTTTCAGGTCCGGAGCCCCGCCCTTCAGCATTTTTTCCATCTTTTTCCTGAAGCCGCGGTTTTTCTTGAACATGCTCATCATCTTCTCCATTTTCTCAAACTGGGAAAGGAATTCCCTCACTTCCTTTTCTGTGCAACCGCTTCCCTTTGCAATCCTCTCTATCCTTTCCGGGCTTTTTCTTATCAGTGAGGCGTCTTTTTTCTCAGCCCTGGTCATTGAATTTATCATGGATTCGAATTTCTTGAGCTTTTCCTCGCTCTGCTGGACCATTTCCTTGGGGACGTCCGCTGCTCCAAGCATTGAGAAAACATTCCCCAGAGGCCCCATCTTTTTTGCAGCCTTCAGCTGTTCATAAAATGATTCAATGGTAAGCTTTTCGGTCTGGATTTTCTGGAGGTCAGTTTCTTCTGAAACTTCCTTGACCTTTTCCAGGAGCCCTTCAATGTCCGGAACCCCGAGAAGCCTTCCCACAAACTTCTCGGAATTATAGACTTCCAGGTCCCCTATTTTCTCTCCTACGCCTATAAATGCAATCTTGGCATCAGAGGCGGCCACTGAGCTCAGCGCCCCGCCTCCCTTTCCGGAGCCGTCCATCTTGGTTGCAATCACTCCGGACAGCGGCACTGCGCTGTTGAACTGGTCGGCCTGCCGGCCAGCCACCTGCCCTATGTCAGCGCTTATCACAAGGTAGTTCTCATCCGGCTTTAGCTCTCCTGCTATGCCCCTCAGCTCCTCTACAAGGTGGCCGTCAAAGGCGTTCCTTCCTGCAGAGTCAACTATAACAACTTCCTCTTTTGACTGCTTCAGTGCTTCCCGGGTAATCCTGGAGGCATCCTGCTCTCCTCTGATGGTGTAGAATGCGGCCCCTACCTGCTTTGCCAGCTGCTCCAGCTGGTCCTGGGCGGCAGGGCGGTCGGTATCCGCAGCCACCAGTGCAGTGCTCAGCCCCTTGGTTTTGTAGTAATGGGCGAGTTTTGCGCAGGTGGTGGTCTTTCCGCTGCCGTATAGCCCGCATACCAGAATTCTGTGCCTGTCCAGCCTGGGCCGGTAGCTTTTCCCCATAAGCTCCACAAGCTCTTCATAGACAACCTTCAGCACGTGCTCCTTCAGGGACAGGGCCTCCAGCTTCTCTGATTTAAGTGCCCTCTGCTGTATATTTTTTGACAGCTGCAGGACCAGCTTTACATTTACGTCCGAGGCTATCAGTATCCGCTGCAGGTCCTTGACCAGTGCCTTTACATCGGCCTCATCAACAAAAGGGCGGTTGGTAAGCTTCGCTAGCGTCTGCCTTAATTTGGTTCCCAGGTCAGTTATCATCTGTATCCTTAGTGGTTGGGACAGTTTTTTATAGCTACCAGCTGGTAATCGATGACTTGATTCCTGCCCCCGTTATTACCATCTCTGCGTATCTCCTTTCCGCCGGCTCTTCGGAATTCCTCATTTTGAATATTTCCACTACCTGCATTCCTTTTCTGGGGGGGCCCGGCCTCCTTGTCCGGCTCTTTCAGTGACTGCAGCGCAAATTTTTGAATGCAAATTCAACATGGGGCGATTCCAACCCTGCCTGCAGCTGCTCCTCCAGTACCGGTATGGCTGACAGCAGGCCTATCCTGGCTGCGACATAGGAAGCCGCGCATCTTTCTTCGTTATGCTCACTGCCTTTAATCATCCCCAGAATCCCTTCTTCTTCCCCCGGCCTCAGCCCCCTGCCGTCATCAGCATATCTATTGAAGTCGGATAGTTGCGGTCAAAGGACTTCGGCGCGTTTGCAGCCGAAAGTCTCAGCACATCTGCAATCCTGCGGGGAGTCCTGGTTCTAGACATGAATATACATTAATTCCCAGCGGTATAAAACTGTTGCTGTTTTGCTTACCTTTCCCTGGAGTACAGGAGATAAATCACAAGCACAAGGACTGCCACAACTGCAGCCACCACCAGAATAGTTTCCCCGGACTCTTCCCCTGTTTCTCCGGGGCCGGCGGTGATTTCCTCCGGTTCTGGCGGGATATATTCAGGCGTGGGGATGGATTCCAGCTCCGGCGCCCGGGGAGGGGTCATATTCGCATGGCCGCATTTTTCAGGGCAGGTAAGCGGTGTCTCTCCAATGGATTCGTTGCAGACCGGGGAACTGGTGCATGCCACATGCACAATCAGGCTGTTGGAGAAGAACGTTGTGCCCTGCACGGCTACTGAAGTCGGGCCGATTGACAGGGGCCCGACCGACCTGGGTTTCACCGAATAGACAATTGAGGCATTCCCTCCTGCAGGAATGTCCACAGACCAGGTCAGCGTTGGCGGGGCTGCAGCGTACATTGTTTCGTTGGCAATCTGGGTGTAATTGGGGAGCGGACTGACCGGCTCCACATTGCCAAGATATTCGGTAACCACTGCACTTATTCCAGAATTTTCCTGGTTTGCTATGTTTATCCTAACGCTAAACGTCCCGTTCAGGCCCACATTTTCGGGAGCGGTCTTTTCCACCGCCAGCTCTCCCTGGAACATGTCGGGCGCGGTACCCGATGAGCCTTCGGTGGACTGGGCAAAGGCAAGGCAGGAAGCCACCAACAGAACCATCAGCAGTCTCATGTGTCGCACCCCATAACCATGCTCTTGGGGGGACAGTACATCATCCCCCGGTCGTTTGAGCATTTGTTGGAATCATAATCGCAATGGTCCAGATTCTTTTTCTTTTTTGTATCCCAGGTCCACCCTGAACCTGTGAAAAAGTCTCCGCCATTGTTTCCAACCGTGTCAATGAAGGAGTATTTTCCGTCCCCTGGAAGCCATACCAGGTTGTAGAGGTGGCCAGGGCTGCGCACAGAGAGTATCTCATTGCTGCCAAACCCTGCCTTCCGCAGCGCAGTGGTTACCACAAACGAATAGTCCACGCAGGTTCCGGTATTCATGGTATTGACCGATGCGTGGGCAGGAATGTCGGCCAGGGCGTTGTTGTTGCTCTCAGGGTTGGTGTCGCTGTTGTACCACCCGTTCTTTGGCTTTTTTCCGAAAGCGCCGTAATCCTTCCAGTAGCACCAAAGCTCGTTGAACTTGATGTTGCTCTGGGGCCAGGGATTCCATGACTGGTATTTTGGATAGTCCTCGCAGAAACTGGAGGCCTTGCAGCAGGCTTCTGCAGTATAATAGTCCTTCATGTAAATGGCTTGGGAGCCGATGCCGTAAACCAGATAAGATGCCTTGCATATTTTCATGCTGGAATCAGTGGTCATGCTGAACATGCCGGCCTTGCTTTTGGTGTTTGCAATTGCGGACGCACAGGCCAGATACTTATTGTAGCTGTATCCCCGGTTCTGGGTGGGCTCTTCGGAAAAATTCTTTTCTCCATTGCAGCAGCTTTCGGCATCTGCTATCATGTAGTCCAGGTTCCCATCGCATACCTCAAAGGCATGGCAGGCGCCTATCCCGTTGTTGTAGTTGACAGTCGGCCCGCCTGCATTGGGCCATCTGTCGGTGCATTCAGTATCCTCAGGGTAATACACGGCAGGGGTTCCCGAGCACCGGTCATTGGCCAGGGACTGGATATTTATTGTTTCTACCGTGGTCTGGCTGTAGTTGTCCGTTACGGTAAGCTGGACCGTATGGCCCCCGGCATAACGAAAAGTTATGCTCGCCATGCTGAGCGTGGGGTAATCAACCGGGACAAATGTATCATAATCCCCTCCGAACTGGGGGGTGAGGTTCCTGAAGCCCCCATCGTTCCACATGAGTTCCACACCGGTAAGATATCCATCGGGGTTCTGGCTGTATGCAGATATTACAAGGACTGCGCTGGTTCCGTGCTCAACGGAATCCGGCGGCTGCACGAAAACCGCATGGGGCTTTTTTATGGTATAGGTCGTAGTGAATATTTCCATGGATGAATTGGCGCACCGGTCTGCGCAGCTGGATGCCTTGAACTGGTAGTGTGTTTCCGGCCGGAGCCCGTACAGCTTGATCTGGTGGTATGGCTTTATTACCAGGCTCAGATAATCCCTGTCAATATTGCTGATATAATCGCTTTGTATGCTGTAGTCTTCAGGAAGGCTGAACATGTCAGGAAGGTCGGGGCCAAGGACCAGGGCGGGTCCTTCGCCTGAAAATGATGCAGACCTGCCTGCATAATCCGGGTCTTTGGAAAGGTTGAATATGAAATGCTGCTTTATCTCCTGCCAGGGAAGGGCAAGGGGGACAACACGCCATTCAGACGTCCCCATCTCCCGGTAAAATACCCTGGAATCGGAAGGCACGTCAGTATTCCAGGCAATCACTGCGGTGTCATTTGTATAGTTGAGAACAGTAACATTGCATATCTCCGGGACAACGGGAAGCGTCTGGAAGTTCTCTGACTCCCCAGTGCAGCTCTGCCCGGTGCATGCAGTGACTTCAGCGCTGTAGCTTGTGTCTGATTTCAGTCCGGTAACATTTACTGAGTGAAAGCTGTCCTCGGAAGGCAATTCATATTCTTTGGCCGGAGCCGGGGATGTCTTGTTGTAGACGGCCAGGGTCCCGTTGGCATCCTTGTCGGTTTCCCATTCCACCCACGCGCTGAATTTGGTAGGCTCCACGGTTATGTCTTCTATTTCAACATCGGGCGGAGGTGGCACATAGCTCTCTGATTTAATCTGCGTGGTGGCCGGAAACCTGGGAGGGGTATAGGTGGTGAAAGACGGGGGCGAAGGCTCATACTCAAGATTTTCCACTGTTATGGTGACATTTTCCTTTCCCTGGTCTGCGCTTTCGGTGAAGCTTTCTCCGGTTTCAAGTGCCGGGCTGGACAGCAGGGTGCCGCCGAACTCAACCTCGTACTCTGCCTGGTCCAGCACAATTTCGCCTTCCTCTCCCTCATGCCAGGTTACGTTTACCAGGGCAATCCCGAAGTCGTTGGAGGATATTGCAGTATCCCCAATGTACATCTTGTATGTCCCGTCTCCGGTGAAAAGTGTGGCCTGTGCCATGGGCAGCAGAGTAATTAGAGCCAGCATAAGAGCCCGGGATTTCATAAGATGGTTACTGTACCGCATCCTTATTAGCCTTTACCAGTAGAGCCAGGCCATAACTGCCATGAGGAGGATGCCGGCAACTGTTATGAATATGCCTGCCCTGAACATGTCGGCCACGGTGATGTGGCCCGATGAATAGGCTATGGCCGAGGGCGGGGTGCCAACCGGTATCAGGAAGTCAAGCGATGTTCCGATTCCTGCCAGGATTGCCAGCTCCTTGATGTCCACGCCCAGCACTGCCGCCAGCGGTATCACCACCGGAACAATCAGTGCCGCGGTGGCGGTGTTGCTTGCGCTCAAAGTCATTACCACTGCGAAAACCAGCACAGAAATGAACAGCATGAGGATTCCCTGTCCTGCGACCAGCCCTCCCAGCAAATCCCCAAGATACGGGGAGACTCCTGATGCATCTATGGCCGCGCCAAGGCTGAGGCCTCCACCGAAAAGCAGAAGTGCACTCCACCTGATTTTTGATACATCCTCGGTTTCAAGAAGGCCGAAAAGATAAAGAAACACCACTGCAATCAGGGAAACCACTGAGTCTGAAACCCCGTGTATGAATGAAGAGACCCAGAGCAGCATGGTGAAAGCCCCGACTGCCAGCACGCATTTGTGCTTCCCGGTCCACCTGCCCTTTTTCCGGTGCATTTCAATTTTGCTGATTTCAGGTTTGTATACCCTGAGCAGTATAAACCACGCCACGGGCAGGAAAAGTATCACAAACGGCATTGCGTAGAACATCCATTCCACGAAAGAGACCTCAATTCCCTTTTCACTTAGGTCTGCTACGGTTATGCCGTTGGGTGGTGTGCCCACTATGGTCCCGATGCCGCCTATGGTGGCGGCGAATGCCACACCCAGCACAAGGACTTTGGTTGTGTTGGAGCCCTTGCCTTCCAGCTTGGACTTTGATACGGCGTAGAGCACTATTGGAAGCATTATCGCAGTGGAGGCGGTGTTGCTTATCCAGAACGACAGAAATGCCGTTATTACCATTATTCCCAAAAGAAAGCCTGCGGGCGTTGTCCCGAACCTGCTAATAAAACTCACAGCAATCTGCTTGTCCAGGCCGTGCTTCTGCATTGCCCTGGCAATCATGAATCCCCCGAAAAACAGCACTATGGTAGAAGCAAAGAAGGGGGAGAATGCCTCCCTGGTACTGAATCCGCCCAGCAACAGAAGCAGAACAGGGACAATCAGGGCGGTCACATGGAGGGGCAGCGCTTCGGTGAACCACATTGTCCCTATGAATACAGTGATTGCCATTACTACCTGGCCCTGGCCGGCAAGTGGCAAATCAAGAGTATAAGCAATAACAGAGAGCAGAACTGCCAGAGCAATGAAAAGGGGCTTTGCCTTGCCGGTGGCTGCCATCCATTTAGTACTAAGGCAGTCCAATTTATAATTTGTCTGCAACTTGCAGATTGCCTTCGAGGAATTATCTTGGCCTTCTCTGGGGGACGGTCCGGGATATGAAGTTGTCAGCTATCTCCCCTGATTCGGTATGCCAGGGCTCGGCCATCAGCCATCTGCTTCTTCCGAGACTGAGAGCGTCAATTGCGGCATTCCGTATCCCCTGCTCTTCCGTGCCTCCAACCTCCCTGCTCTGAATCATTTCAATCGCAGTCCTGAATATCCTGTCTTTTGCCTCGCCTGCTGTCATTTCGGCAGTTTGCTCTTCAGGCAGCTGCCGAAGCTCATCAGAAGCGGCCCTTACGGCAATCTCCACCACATCCCGGATTGCATTGCGGTCATTGGCGCTTTTCATGTTCTCATATATCTCATTGAATTGCTCCTGGACCGGCTGAAGAACCCAGTTCCAGAGCAGGCGGGGGATATAGACGCTGGTTTCACGAAGGTCAAAGAGCCCCTCTTCACGCCTCCTTGATTCGTAGATTTCGGATATTACCCTGCTTGCGTCTTCAAAAACTTCCTGGTGTGCTCCTGTGATTAGCCTCTCACTCTCTGATTGTTCTTCCATTGGTATTGGACCGGGCATGTGAACTGATGGTTCCGAAGTAACTTAAAATCCTGATGCCTTTTCTGTGGGATAAGCTGTCCAGCATTGGCTTTCCGTCATTTTGAATGTGCCAAAATCCGGTTCTCCACGCTAATTTTTTAAACATTTGTTATGAATATCACCATACTTCTAGTTATAGACCGATAGAGCCTCTGAAAGAAAGAGCTATTGGTTGATATTGAGGTGAAAAGAATGACAAAGCAGGTAAGTGGAGAACCAATGTATGTTCTGCCCGAAGGGGCACAGAGAGTTTTAGGCAGGGACGCAATGCGCGTCAATATTACAATCGGTTATGCGGTTGCAAGTATAATAAAGACGACTTTGGGTCCGAAAGGGATGGACAAGATGCTGGTTTCTGATTTGGGCGATATTGTCATAACCAACGATGGAGCCACCATTCTGGAGGAAATGAACGTGGACCATCCGGCGGCAAAGCTGATGGTGGAGATTGCCAAGACCCAGGACAAGGAAGTGGGGGACGGAACCACTACATCAGTTGTCATTGCAGGAAACCTGCTCAAGAAGGCTGGCGATCTGCTTGACCAGAATATCCACCCCACTGTCATAATCAAGGGGTATGAGCTGGCAGCAGACAAGGCTGACAAGTCGCTTGATGGTGTTGCACTGAAAGTAACCCCCCAGGACAAGGACGTGCTCCAGAAGATATCCCTTGTGGCCATGGGCTCCAAGGGCATCGGCAGCGATGCGGAGAAAAACAAGATTGCGGATATTATTGCAGACGCAGTCATCCAGGTTTCTTCTGAAAGCAACGGCAAGTCCTATGTCGACCTTGAGCTTATCAAGATAGAGAAAAAGGCAGGAGGCGATGTCATGGACACCGACCTGGTCAGGGGCGTTGTAATCGACAAGGAGATTGTGCACAGTGGCATGCCCAGAAAAATAAAGGACGCAAAGATACTCCTTCTGGACTCTGCGCTTGAAATCAAGAAAACCGAAACTGATGCCAAGATTGAAATCAGTTCTCCGGACAAGATGAATGCCTTCCTTGAGCAGGAAGAGTCTTCCATGAAGGATATGGTGGAAAAGATTGCCGCAACCGGGGCAAGCGTTGTTTTCTGCCAGAAAGGAATAGACGACCTTGTCCAGCACTTCCTTGCGAAAAAGGGAATTGCTGCCGTGCGCAGGGTAAAGAAAAGCGACATGGAGAAGCTTTCCCGGGCAACCCAGGGCAAGATTGCCTCCAGCCTCCAGGACCTTAGGGAGGATGAGCTTGGAAAGGCAGGATTTGTTGAGGAAAGAAAGGTTTCCGGAGAATCCATGGTGTTTGTCAAGGAATGCATGGACCCCAAGTCAGTTTCAATCTTTGTGCGTGGCGGAACCGACCACGTAGTAAGCGAAGTCGAAAGGGCTGTGGTTGACGCCAGGGGGGCAGTTGCAAGCGCACTCGAAGACGGCAGGTACGTAATCGGGGGCGGCAGCGTGGAAATGGAGCTCAGCAAGGTGCTTCACGATTATGCCGTTGAAATCGGAGGCAGGGAGCAGCTGGCAATCCAGGCATTTGCCGAAGCGCTGGAAGCAATTCCCAAGGCACTTGCAGAAAATGCAGGCATGGACGTTATCGACACCCTGGTTTCCCTGAGGAACAAGCATCAGGAGAGCGACGGAAAGACTGTGGGCGTGAACGTCCTCAAGGGAGAGATATCAGACCTGAAGGAGTCCGGCATCTATGAGCCGGCCAAGGTCAAGAAACAGGCATTTTCATCTGCCACTGAAACCGCCCGCCTTGTCCTGAGGATTGATGACATTATCAGCTCCAAGGGAGGCTCAAAAGGCGGCGGGGCACCTCCTGAAATGCCGCCAGGAGGCATGGGCGGCGGAATGCCCATGATGTGATTTTTTATTTTTTTCTTTTCTCTTTCTTTGTCTATGGATGCAGTTCATATCAAAGTGCACGGCCATGTCCAGGGTGTTTTCTTCCGGGCCAATACCCAGGACTATGCAAGGCGCCTGGACCTGAAAGGCTGGGTAAGGAACCTTGGCGACGGCTCGGTTGAAATCGTGGCGGAAGGTGACCGGGACAATCTGGAGCAGATGCTGGAATGGTGCCACGAGGGGCCTTCTGCAGCCCACGTATCAGAAGTAGAGCACGAATGGGTTGAAAACAAGGGAAAGTTTACTGATTTCAGGATAAGATACTAGTATCTTTCATCCAGGACGCTTCCCCTTCTCTTTGGCCGGGAGTGTGTCCTTCCGAATTTTACTTTCTTTATCTTGCTGATGGAATCCTCCAGCTCTTCCAGTTCCAGCTCATTCCGGTACAATTCTTTTGCTTCATCCGGAATTTCTACAAAGCCTTTGCTGTCGTAACATAATGGCTTTCCTTCGGAATCCGTAATCAAATCAAGCAGATAAACCATGGCCGCTACCTTTTTGCCGGTATTGTCCGGAAGTATCAGAAGGTCATTTTCCTTTCTTTTTTTAAGGTCAATCTGGTTCAAGACCCGCTCAAGCTCCTTTATGTCTGGCTTTTCAAATCCGTTTTCCTTTAACCACGTAACAGCCGATTCCCTCAGAACATAGTCCACTTGCTCACCTGACAGTAGTTTGTGCCCAACCGTTTTTATTTCTTCTCCGCAAGCCGTGCAAGGGTCCTTGTCACCAGCCTTACTCCTGTGCCGGTGGCTCCCTTCTTGCCAAGGTAGGGGTGCTTTTCCTTGACCATCTCCACTCCTGCAATGTCAAGATGGGCCCATTTCCGGCCGCCCACGAACTCCTTGAGAAAAGCGGCAGCAGTGATGGACCCTGCCTCCCCTTTCTCAGATATGTTCTTCAGGTCTGCAAAATCAGATTCCATCATTTCTGAATACTCCGGCCAGACCGGAAGCCGCCACACCCTTTCGTGCGTTTCCTTTCCTGATTCTGTGATGGCCTTTGCAAGCTTGTCGTCGTTGCTGAAAAGCCCGGCTGCGTGCCTCCCCAGTGACACTATTATTGCACCGGTGAGAGTAGCCATGTCTATTATGGCCTCGGGCTTCTGCTCGGCGGCATAGCTCAGGGCATCAGCAAGTATCAGACGCCCTTCAGCATCGGTGTTAAGCACTTCCACTGTTTTGCCGTCGTAGATAGTTATGATGTCCCCTGGTTTTGTCGCACTTCCGGAAGGAACGTTTTCAGACAATGGCATTAGCCCTATAACCCTTATCGGCAGGTTGAGCTCAGCCACTGCCTTCATCACCCCCAGAACGTTGATGGCGCCGCTTTTGTCATACTTCATCTCGTGCATTCCTTTGGGCGGCTTCAGGCTGATTCCCCCGCTGTCGAAGGTAATTCCCTTGCCGACCACGCAGTAGAGTGGGAGCTTCTTGCCTTTGTTGTATTCCATACGAATCAGAACCGGAGGCTCACTGCTTCCTCTGGCTACAGAGAGTATCCCCCCCATCTTTTTCTTTTCAAGGGCCTTTTTGCCAAATACTCTGATGTCCAGTTTTTTCTTTTTGGCAAGCGTCTTTGCCTCTTCTGCGATTTTGGTGGGGGTGGCTACGTTTGCGGGATGCTCATCCAGCTCTCTTGAATAGTTCTGGGCGCCGGCGTAGATGCTGCCGTCTTTAACCCCCTTTGACCAGTCTTTTTCACTGGTAATGTATGCCTTTTTGGCTTCAAATATGTCCTTTTTATCGGTCTTGTAGGGCGTAAATTTGTAGGCAGCCAGCAGCAGCCCCTCTGTTATTGCCTGGGCCACGCTGTTGCCTTCATATCCCTTCAGGGACGGAGCATGCACCAGGAATTCCTCCTGCTTGAGAAACGAGGCATGCTGTACGCAGGCTCCCGCGGCCTTCCTGAGCGAATCAAACCTGAAGTCCTCTTTTTTCCCCAGCCCTGCCACAAGAAGGTGCGCATATCTCTTTTTTCCCAGTGTGCAGGTGTGGTAATACTGCTCTTCCTTCCCCTCAAACCTGTGGCTTTTCATATCCGTTTCAAAATCAGCAAGCTCCGGAGGCGGCCTTTCCCCCTGCATCAAAAAAACGCAGAGAAGCCCGCACCCTGTCTTTCCAAGTGATGATTTTTTGAATTCTGCCTTCATGCTTCAGGATTCTGAACTCATATTAAAAAATGCTATCTGAAGCCGGAAGAGTGCTGCAGACGGTACATGTCTGCAACTTCCGAAGTCGTAGTGACCTCCCTTGCTGTTTTATCCTCCCGCAGCTTTACAATTCTTGGAAATCTCAGCGCGTAACCTTTGCCGTGCCTGGTCCCGCATGTGTGCATGCTCGATTTTGTTATTTCATCAAAGGCTACTTCAATGACATACCTGGGCTCTACCCAGTAGTCAACCTCGATGTTGAACACCAGGTTGTCTGCAGGATTTTTTGTCTTCGTCTTTTCCAGCATCTTTCTGAGGTCCACCATCTCCTCTTCGGTAAATCCGGTGGCGACCTTTGCAACTGTCTCCAGAGTGCCGCTGTCGCTGTTGTAGACAGAAACCAGGACACCTCCAAATTCAAACTCTGCCCTTGCCCCGTGGCCAAGGTAATAACCGACAATGACCCCGTCAATGGTATCGACCGATTTTCCGTAGGACTTTTTTAGTTTAATCCATGCGAATTTCCTTTTTCCCGCGGTATAGGGGGCGTCAAGGTCCTTTGCCATTATGCCTTCAAGTCCGGAGGAAGCAGCCTTGTCAAACATCTGCTTGAGCTCTTCAGGCCTTGAAACCAGCCTGAAGCCGCTGGGCTGGATGAGTCCTTTCTTCCGGAAGGTCTTTTCCACGAGTTTGCGCCTTTCCCGGTAAGATTTCTGGGTAAGGTCCTTTCCGTCAAGGTAAAGGACGTCAAATGCAAAGACCTTTAGCGGAAATTCCTGGGAAGCCTTGTCTATGCCGTGCTTTCTTCTTCGGTGCATGGTCTGCTGGAAAGAAAAAAACCTTTTCTTTTCTTCATTGAATGCCAAAGCCTCCCCCTCAAAAATTATCTCCTTGGCTTCCATCTCCCTGATTGAACCGGCAACATCAGGGAACATGCGGGTCATGTCCTCCAGCTTCCGGGAGTAGAGCCTTATCCGGTCTCCTTTTTTGTGGCACTGGAGCCTGAAGCCGTCGTACTTCATCTCCACCCCGCATTTTCCAGTCTTGTCGATGATTTCAGAAGGGGTGCTAAGCCGTTCGGCAAGCGCAGGCATCAGTGGCCGGAAGGGCTGGACTTTGAATTTTTCTATCAATTCCGGGTCTTTATAGAATTCCTCTGCAACATGCCCCATGTCTGCGCATATGTTGTATGCCCTCTCCAGTTTCTCCCGGAAGCTCTTGTCACCGGCATGGGCAACGGAGACTGCATCCAGTATGGTGGGGTCTCCCACCCCAAGGCGCAGCCTCCCCAGGACAAATCTTACCAGAAAGCGCGCTTCCAGCGGGGAAGCATTGTTGAGCAGCTCGGTGAGATGCTTTATTTTGTATTCCTGGCTTCCCGGGCCGGATGCCTTTGCAATCTTTACCATCCCGCTGTAGACGTGCTCCAGGTCCATTTCGCTGGTCAGAAGTGCGGTCTGGGCCCTTTTCTGCAGAAGCTCTTCTGCTGTGTCTCCAAGATCCCCTGATTTTTTGTAATGGCTTTCAACCCGGGCCTTGCTGTAGCCCGATGCTGCGGCGATTGCTTCTAGGGCAAACCGCTCCCCTATCCCTATATCTATGCCTTCATAGGGGGGGGCCACTATGCCCTGGATAAGATAAATCAGCTTTCCGATGTCATCTGCCTCTGCCTGCTGGAATAGCTCTGCAAGTATGTCTGTCATTTCCAGTCTTCCGCTGATGTCCTCCAGCTGGTCGAAGACTGCTGCGACTTCGGAAAAAAGCATGTGTTCAATTGGTAAAAAGGCAATAAAAATCTTCTTTGACCGCACTATTCTGCTTTTGCGAATTCTTCGGCCATCTGCTGTGCTTTGCCGTCTGTGAATTGTTTGGGCGGGTGCTTCATTAGCCAGGCGCTGGGTCCGATAAGAGGCCCGCCGGTTTTTCTGTCCAGCGCGATTTTGCAGTACCTGATTGCATCAACCACTATTCCGGCTGAGTTTGCCTTGTCATCCACTTCCAGTCTTACCTCCATGTTATAGGGGATATTCGCCCACATCCGCCCCTCTATCCGCATGAACATCAGCTTGGTATTGCCCAGAAAGGGGATGAAGTCGGAAGGCCCCACATATATGTCCTGGTCCGGAAGCCTCTGGGACAGCTGGGACTGCACTGATTCGGTCTTGGATATCTTTTTGGAATTGAGCCTTTCCTGCTCTTTCATGGAAAGGAAATCAGTATTCCCGCCTACGTTGATCTGATAGGTCTGCCCTATTTTTGCACCCCTCCTGTCGCAGAGATTGGCAAGTGTCCTGTGCACGATGGTGGCCCCCACCAGGCCCTTGATGTCATCCCCGCAGATGGGAATGTTTGCATCTTTGAATTTTTCGGCCCATTCCGTGTCTGATGCGATAAACGAGGGCATACAGTTCACAAAGGCAGTTCCGGTATCCAGACATACCTGGGCCCAGAATTTGGTGGCCTCATCCGAACCCACCGGAAGATAAGACACAAGTATCTCCACTTCCTTGTTCTTCAGCTCCTGGACTATTTCCTCCCTCAGCTTCTCCACCGGCTGCTCTTCGACCGGGTCGACCACTTTCTGGACATAATTGCCGACGCCGTCCAGCCGGGGACCCTGTTTTACTATTACATCTTTTATCTTGGGGAGGGAGTCCACCCATTTGACTTTGTTCGGCTCGGCATAAACCGCCTGGCTGAGGGGTTTGCCAACCTTCTTGGAATCAACATCAAAGGCTGCAACGAATTCAATATCATGAATTGAATACCCGGCCATTTCCCCATGCATTACGCCGATTACCTTCTGCTCCGGATTCTTCCGGTAATACTCAATGCCCTGGACCAGGCCGGCAAAGCAGTTTCCTACTCCGACTACCGCACATTTTATTCTGCCCATTCACGCCACCTATTTAACAAATGTTAAATAGTATATTTTTTATAAACCATCCCATTGCATTGGTTTTTAAAATCCCTCATGCCAAATATCTTTCGCCGGAGGCCTGAGAGGCTGATGAGGGATATACTCTCTTTCCGCAGATTTTGCGGAAGGCGAATGAAGGAGGCTTTTTTATGTACTATCTGAAAACTCTAGAGGACCGCATCAGGGTACCTCCAAGCATGTTTGGAAGCAAACTGAAGGATGCCGTCCTTTCAATACTGAGAGAGCGGTATGAAGGCAGGATTTACCGGAACCTGGGCATAGTTTTATCCATAAACGACCCGAAGGTCATGTCGGAGGGCATCGTTATACCCGGCGACAGCGGAGCCTATTATTCGGTACAGTGCAAGGCACTTACTTTCCTCCCCCACGTCAACGAGGTTTTCAAGGCGGAGATAAAGGAAATAGTGGAGTTTGGCGCCTTTGCATCAATCGGGCCTTTCCAGGGGCTCCTGCACGTTTCCCAGATTGACAAGGAAAAATTCTATTACGACAAGAAAAACAAGACGCTGAGTTCCAAGGCGCTGAAGAGGGCACTGCGGAAAGGGGATGAGGCCCTGGTCAAGGTTTCCACGGTAAGCATTAAGTCGACCTCTTCCGATACCAAGATAGGCCTGACAATGCGTCCGGAAGGCCTGGGAAAGCTGGACTGGGTCGAGAAGAAAGCCCCGCCCCCAAAGAAAAAGGCAAAGAAAGGTGAGAAGAAGTGACCACCGCATGCAAGGAATGCCGTTATATAGTAGAGACAAAGGAAAAGAAATGCCCCAGATGCGGAGGCGAGCTCACCGAGAAATTTGCGGGCATGATTGTGATTCTTGACCCTGAGCGTTCCGAGGTTGCCAAGGTTATTGACATTAACGTCAAGGGCAAGTTTGCAATCCGGGTCAAATAGCCTTTTAATTGTTCCCCAAGCAATAACTTCGGGGGATGAATGAGGGGTTTTGTTTCTTTTGTTCTTGCATTGTCTGCTATTCTGGCAGCGGCATTTCTAGCTAATCTTTATGTTCAGTCCGGAGACCTCAGCCACCATAAGGCGGTGGAAGTCCAGAGGCTTTACTCTATCAACATGAATGCAAAGGAAGTAATCCTGGAGTCTGCACTGCATGGGGCCAGGCAGGGTTTCCTTGTTTATGACTCTTCTCATGATGTGAAGCTCTGCCGGCACTGCCCGGACCACCACTGCTCGGTGTCTTCGCCTCACAATTACTGCGATTCAGACCTTTGTCTTCGCTGCTTCCGGGAAAAAGATGCCAGGGCGGTTGCTGAGGCGGGTGCATACTCTGTACTCCACCTCCTTGAAATGCACAATTTTGACCCTGATTTCAACGTGTCGATTGGTGCTGCAGCAATACATGTTTTTCTGGAAGCAGATTCTTCTAGGGAAAACGGATTCTTTTTAAGTCATATAATATTTACCGAGGATTTGGCTGTTTTCACCGAATCCAAAAAATTGGGGATATGCGGCGAAAGCCCGGTTCCCAGGGGGTGTGTTATTTATGAAAAAGGGCCAAGCCACTGTTGAATTTCTTTTTGCCTTTGTCTCTTCGCTTATTCTGGTTTCTCTGCTTTCTGCAGCGGTTCTTTGCCACAGGTCTGTCCTTGAAGAAAAGGCAGAAGAAATAGAGAGAATCATTGTGGTGGAGTCGGCTGCCCGGGCGGTTGAGTCAGCGATGAGTTCAGGCATTTCAATGGAGTTTGATTTTCGTGATGAGAACGTCAGCTATTCAGTGGAGGACAGCTATTTTCTGGTCGCACATGGGGATGAAATGATTGAAACCAGGGGTGTTTTCATTGAAGAGAATGCCAAGCCGGTCTAAGGGCTTTTCATCGTTTGATGCCCTTCTCAGCATCATCCCGCTGGTGCTTTTGATTGTCCTGCTGCTGCATCTCTCTGCCGTCTATTCCCGGGCGGCCGGGGAAAAGGTGCACCGGCAGATTGTATTCGACAAGCTTGTTTCGATTGCAGATTACACTGTCAGGTCAGGAATTGCAAGAAAGGAAAACGGCATTCGCTATCCAAACTGGGTGGAGCCGGACCGGCTTGGTTTTCAGTATGCTGAACGCCTGCGGATTCGCAGCGGACTTGCCCGGCTTTATATAGGATGTGAAAAGCCGCCGGACCGGTATTCTGTATGCATATCCAGGCTGGTCGTGGTCGGAGAAGACAAGGAGATGAAAAGGCTGTTTGCCTGTGGTGATTGAATGCAGACGGTTGAAGCTGTTGTTTCACTTCTGTTTTTTGCTTCGGTGTGCTCTTTCCTGTTTTCAGATATCCAGGAAAGCAGGCAAATCGACGATTCCCTTTACCGCGCCCAGATTGGTGAAGACATATGGAGGGTACTCTATCTCAGGGGAAATTTTCGTGATTTCAACAGCAACAGCAGGTATGGGGTTGAGCAGGAACTTGATGAAATCAGTGAATTGACCGGCTATTGCGTGTTCCTGAACGGGATATACATTACCAACTGCAGGGGCGGCATCCAGCAACATGATACCATAGTTTCCCTGGAAAAAAGCGTGGTATATCATGGGGTGCCCAGAAACCTGGCCTTTTCCATTGCCAAATAGGCATCTTTCCAGGCCGGCTGACGTCTTCTGACGTATGACTACCAATATAAAGATTGTTCGAGAATGCCATTCATTATTTTTTCTGGTGAGTCAGATGATAGAGGCGTCTGTAAAAAGCGAGCTTGTTTCCTACCCCATCAGGGATATTGTACAGGCTGCAAAAAAACAGGAGAAGCAGGGTACCGACATGATTTATCTTAATATCGGCGACCCTGCCCCTTATGGCTTCCGCCCTCCCCAGCACATTCTGGATGCGGTGGCTGAAGCATTAGGGCAGAACTATTCGGGTTATGCCCCTTCGGAAGGAGACCCTGAATTAAGGGAAGCGGCTGCAGAATATGAAGGTGTTTCGCCGGAAGATATCTTTGTTACCTCCGGCCTCAGCGAAGGCATTGATTTCCTTTTCCAGGCCCTGATGGACCCAGGAAGGAATTTCCTTCTTCCGGTTCCCACCTACCCTCTTTATCTTACCAAAGAAAGGATTGGCTATGGCACGGTGGAATTCTATGAGTGCGATGAGCAGATGCAGCCGGACCTGGACTCCATGAGAAGACACATCAATGAATATACCAAGGCGATTGTGGTCATCAATCCCAACAACCCCACCGGGGCCGTTTATTCCAGAAAATCCCTGGAGGGGATAGTTGACATTGCCGGTGAGCACAACATCCCGATTATTGCAGATGATGTCTACGACCAGATGATTTTCCAGGGAGAATTCACACCCTTGAGAAAAATATCCAAGGATGTTCCGGTGGTTTCAGGAAACAGCCTTTCCAAGAACTACATCTACCCGGGCGCAAGATGCGCCTATCTTGCATTCTTCGGGGAAGGCTGGGACAAGATAAAGGACGCCACGCAAAGGCTGTGCAACCAGAGGCTGTCTGTAAACTGGGAGATGCAGAGGGCATACATAAAGGCAATCAAAGGGCCCCACGACCACATCCGGAACCTGAACCAGGAACTCAAAAAAAGATGCGACCTGATGGTAAACAGGGTCAGGGAAATAGAGGGACTCAGCGTATCGCCCCCCAGGGGTGCGTTCTATGCATTCATAGAGGTGGAAGGCCCCTGGAAAACAGACGATGAGTTTGCCCACGAGCTTCTGAAACACGGGGTTGTGGTTGTTCCTGGCTCCGGTTTCATGCCAAGAAAAACCGACAGAAAATACTTCAGGACGGTAATACTGCCAAAGCCGGAGCAGCTTAATGGGGCATTTGACCGGATTGAAAACTTGCTGAGGGAAAAGAGAAGCTGATTATTCTTTCTTCTTTTTCTTCCTGACCTGCTTTTTCTTGCGTTTTAGTTTTTCCTTGAGGGACATCTCGAGCCTTGCTTCTTCCAGGGCCTCTTTCTGCTCTAAATCCTCCCCCTTTTTCTCCCCGACTTCTTCCAGGTCTTCAGTAGTGAGCTCTTTTTTGCCGCCGGGCGTTCTTTTGGATTCCTTTGCCGGAGCTGCTTCCACTTCTTCGGGAACTTCCACCTTTCCAAGCTTTCGTTTCTCCAGCTCCCTCTTGACTATTCCCTTGAAGACTGGTTTCCAGCTCTCCCAGGCCTCTCCGAAATCGATGTCACCGGTTTCAGACTCCATGGAGACCAGATGCCTGGTGGCAGCAGTATTAACTTTCAGCACAAAGTCCAGCTCCAGCATCAGTTTGTCGTTGAGCCGCTTGCTTGCCTCGTAAATGTCATAGTACATCTTTCCTTTCCAGAATGCCTGGAGGATATACTGCTCGGGGGAAATTCCTGTTTCCTCGCTTCTCCTGGCAAGTGCGGGAGGTATAAAGGAAAGGTCAAGCTCCTTTTGCAGTTTCTTTATGTCAACCTTGCTGAAATCCCGCTCCGTTGCCTCAGGGTTCCGCAGGAATTTCGCCTCCCAGTTGCAGGTCTTTATGCTGTCGCCTCTCCTGAACCTGAACACTTCCACGAATTTCTTTTCATCAATGTCGCTTTCATACTCAAATCCAAGTATCCTGTAGATGCGCCCCTTTCTTCCAAAGCGGATTTTTTTCAGGAAGCTGTAGCGGTCAGTGGCATACATGCTCGCAGCAGGAAGTCCGAAGACCAGCTCCAGCCTGTCCTGGACATCCCGCAGGGATTCTGCGTGAAGGTTGTAAAGCAGGAACACACCCGGCTGGGTATTCAGAAGGTTGATTATGCCCTGCACTGCCACCCTGGACCTTACCTCGTTGATAATCAGTGCAGCATCACCCATACGGAGCAGGGCATTTGCCATTGTTACCAGGTCAAGCTCGCGGGATGCACCGGCTTCGGCCTCTGAGCTCTGCACTCTTGCCGCACCGATGTGGAAGCCTCTTTTCCGGAAGGCCCGGATTGGAATTTCCTCGATGTCCTGGATGGGGATAATCCTTCTGCGGGTGCCTATTGAGGTTATCTTTGCTGCAGTAAAGGCCGTTTTTCCCACACCCTTGAGGCCCAGCACAGCTTCCGAGCACCCCAACGTTACCATTACGTCGTCGTAACCTGCAAAGAACGGGGTGAAAGAGTCAAAGTTCAGGTACTGGGCATAAGTAAACGGCTGCTCTTTCATTATCCTGAGTGCACCCTGGAGCTCTCCGAATGTGGCCGGGGGCCTCTGAAGGTGGCACCTCATCGAGTGCCTTTTGAGCACAACATCCACAATCGGATGGTTTTCATCAAACCTCCTGCTTCCCTTCAGGGTACGGACGATGTTCTTGAACGACCTTTCCAGCAGGTCCCGGTTGTACCGGTACAATGTATGGCAGAGGCCGTATTTGGTATGTTCCACGTAAATAGGAGAATTTTCGCTGTCAATGTAAATGTCAGTGATATGCTCTTTGTCCAGTGCAAGGTTTTCGATATGCGCTCCCATGCCCACAACCCATGCAGAGCATTCCCTTCCCATGGCAAGGGCCTGCTGGGGGGTGATTTTAATCCCGTCAATCATGGCCCGGTCAATGAAGTACTGCCGGTATTCGCGGGTCTTGAGGTTCATGAGTATGTCCCATTCGACATTGGTGAACTGCTCCTTGAACTGCTCGTTTATGTGGGCCTTGAGCATCTGGTTGAGCTTGGGGTCAAGCTTGTTTATTGAATTGTTGGTCTGCACGTAAAGATAAGCCTCTTCATGGGGAATTTCGTAAATCTGGACATCTATGCCGTAAGGAAGGCTGTACTTTGCATCAGGACCTTCCACCGGCGTTGCCCCCTCCGGGATGCCAAGCACCAGCGAGGGAACGAAATAAAGCGTCTTAAGGCCGACCATCTGCAGGAAGGCTGCCCTAAGGTCTCCTGTTTCCTTTACAAGGTTGTAAAGCTTGGTGGATGTGTATCTCTTCAGAATTCCTGCAACCCAGCCCTTGAAGGTGCGGTAGCCTTTTATGAAAATTGAGCGCTCCGGATCCGGCTCATCGTAGTCCTGCAGCTCCCTGGCTGCCATAAGGGGATTCAGGAAGACATATTCATAGAATCTTTTCAGGACCTTTTTGCGCTTTCCGTACATAGGGTCCTGCTTGAGGCCGTAGATGTCTTCTCTCAGGAATATGGCCTCCAGCTGGCGTATGAAGGCCGCATACTGGGTGAGAACCCTGGCCTTTTTTTCGTCCAGCTCCACTACTATTTCCTCTTCATAGCGTATTGTTTTAATCGGAGTCTCGGTAGTGGAAAGGTCCTTTAAATGAAAATTCAGGAATTCAGGAGAAGCGAACTCATAAGGGCATTTTGCAAGGTCCACAATTGCCCTGGTGCCTTCCATATATAAATTGCACATGATGAGCTATCTAGCGAATTAGAGTTTTTAATGTTTATTATTCAGCGGCCCCTCCTCAGGCTTATTACATGCTGGCTGTTTTCCGGAGTAACCTTGAGGCGGACGTCCTGGTATCCCCGTTTACGCAGCAGGATGTCGTGCTCTCCGGCGGGCATGGTTCTGGTGAATATCTGCCTGGTGTCTCCGATTGGTCTCAGGAATGTTCTTTTTCCAAGCCGCTCCTTCAGATAGACCTTTGCGCCTGCAGGGAGGGTTTCTATTTTGACCTGGTAAGATGTCCTTTTTCCGGTATTCTGCATGCTGTTTCCGGATGGCCTTCTGTTTGAATTGCTGACCTGTCTGACCCATCCGCTGACGGTTTCCTTTATGGGCTCCCAGTGCTGGTGTACGTAGTATCCGCCTGTGCCCAGGACTCCCGTCAGCAATGCAACCTTTACAAACTTCCTGAACGTTCCTGACCTGGCAGGCTCAGCTCTTTCGGTATGCTCGATTGGGAAGGCGATGCTGTCACTGCTGCTGTCAAGGTCGCTGACTTCGCTGTCTGCAAAATCCAGCGGCTGGGGAGGCGGAGCACGGGGAACAGGATTCCGCCCCTGTGTTCTAAAGTCACTGTCCAGCAAATGGTCCACCGTCTGAACCTTGCCGTCGTTTTCTATTGCCTTTCTGAATTCTTTCATGTCCTGCCAGCGGTCGCCGGGCTCCTTTTCCAGCGCCTTCATGGCAATGGCTTCCACCTCGGGAGAAATGTTTGCCTTGGGGTTCCTTTCTGTGGGGGAAGCCGGAACCTGGAAGAGGTGGTTTTTCAGGTTTTCCCCGTCGTCCCCGGTATCAAAAGGCACCGAGCCGCAGAGAAGCTGATACATTATGATGCCCAACGAATAGATGTCTGACCGCTTGTCGTAGTTTCTCTGTCCCCTTGCCTGTTCCGGGGATGCATAGATGGTGGTACCCACAAAGAAGCCCACCTGCGTAAGCTGTCCTTCCACAACCCTTCTGATTTTTTCTTCTGCTTCGCGGGTGAATTTGGCAAGGCCGAAATCAAGAATCTTTACTCTTGTCTCCCCATCTTCCTTGAGAATGAATATGTTTCCCGGCTTCAGGTCCCGGTGTATTATGCCCTCGTCATGTGCGGCTTGGAGCCCACCGCATATCTGGAGCAGAATCTGTTTTGCTATCGGCCATTCAACCCGCTTTCCCTTTTTCAGGTACTTGCTCAAATCCTGCCCTTCCAGAAATTCCATAACCACGAAGGGGTCGCCCTCATGGATTCCTATATCCTGGATTCGTACCGTGTTCTTGTGATTGACAACCAGTGTGGCCTGGGCTTCCTGAAGGAATCTGCGGACCATCTGGGTTCTCATCTTGTCGTCCTGGAACTTGGGATGCAGAACCTTGAGAGCACATCTCTCTCCGTCTTCAACCGATTCCGCCAGGTAAACGTATCCCATGCCCCCCTTGCCCTCGCGCTCCAGCACCCGATAGTGCTTGGAGCTGTCAGCATTGTGGAGAATTTTGCCCACTAGCGGATCGTTTTCAGTAAGAAGGTTTTTTCTCATGAGTTCTCGGGGCGGCCTCTCCTGTTTAGTTGCATCTTGTGGAGAGCTGGGCCTGGGTACCCGCTTATCTGACATGTTATACTTTATGTTTCAAAGTATTTATAAGCTATTGCATTACGGGGAAGGGCCTTTCCTCTCTGCAGAGATTGCTTTCTGGGCAATGGCGGCATAGGCCGGTCTGGTGAGCATGTAACCGAGAAGGGACCCCAGTATTGTTGATATGGCAAAATTGATGATTTCCACCAGCCCTGAGAAAAGGAGCAGCGGAAGCATGGAGAATATAGCAACAGTTGCATTGGTCTTGATTATTCCGAATGCAAGGTCAATCTTCTCGCTGGTACTGCGGTTGTCTCTCTTCAGCAGCTCATCGGTAATCACCACCTGCGCGTCCACGCCTACACCGATGGCAGCAATAATTCCTGCCATAGCCGCCAGGTCAATAGTGAATGAGCCCAGGATGGAAAGCAGAATGGTGAGCTCGGCAAGGCTGATAAGCACTATTGGCATGGTTGCCTGGAGATTCCGGTATCTGAGGCCAACCACCACTGCTATGGTAAGCAGGGCCACCGCTATTGCAACCAGGCTCATTTTCAGGAATTCGCTGCCCAGGGAAGCGGGGAGCGTGGTTCTGGAGCCAAGGGATATCTGTACCGGAAGGGCGCCTCCCTTTAGGATGGATTCAATGCTTTTGACTTCCTCTGCAGCCAGTTCAGCTTTGGTTTGTGCGTCTGTTGCCTCTACCGAGCCTGTAATCTGGTAGGTGTAGCTGAGACTGGTCCCATCGGCAACCCCTGAGCTGAGTATCGGTGCGGTAAGCAGCCCTACTGCCTCCAGCCTGTTCACCACCAGCACTCCGCTTCCTGTCCTGGAGAACTCCGGAACCATCTCTTTTTCAGTTTTTTCTGTAACAGCAAACCCTGCATCCGAAAGCGTATCCCTGGTTGCCGGTGAGGCATTTGCAGACACTATTGCCCGGGTATTGTTGCCGGGGGCACTGAAATTGCCCGGAAGGTCCTCTACGATATAAACAGGAATGCTCTGGTTGTCCTCCATTTTCAGCGCGTCCTCCAGTGCATTCAGGGTTTCCCTTTCACCGGAGTCCTGGCGCACGTATTTCTTGAACTGGCTTCTTTCATAGAAAAGGGCAGCGTCAGTGGGGCGGTCAAGATAGAGATATACCGGATAGTCGGCTTTCCCCTTTGCCGCTTCCGCAAACTGCTCTGCACCTTCCCGGTCAACTGAGAAAGATACCCCCCAGTCAGGGGGGTAAAGCTGCCCGTCCGGGCCTCTTTTACCCTGGCGGACAAGTTCCTGGGGAGCTAGGGGGCGAATGGATGAGGGGAAGATATGTTCTCCGCTCACCGCAACCTTGCCGTCAACAATTCCCTGGAAAACCCCCTGCTTGGAAAGGGTTTCTTCAATGAATGCGACGTTCTCAGGGTCGCTGCTGGGGATTTCAACATTTATCTCGCTGTCTCCTATTGCCCTTACCTTTGCCTCGGTAAGGCCGAGGACACTGATTCTTTTCTTTATGGTCTGGACAAGCCCATTCATGGTTTCCTGGTCTACCGAGCGGTCGAGCACTATTGGAATCCTGGTTCCTCCGCTGAAGTCAATCCCGTACTTCATGCCATTCACTCCGATGTTTGCCAAAGCCAGGATAACCAGCACAACCAGGCCTGCTATTTTAATGTGGGGCTCCTTCCACATAAGGGTGAGTGTGCCGAAAATCAGCAGAGCGAATATCATGAGTGTTCCTGCGTGCACCGGGTAGACAAAAATGCCGGCCAGGAATGCAATCAGCAGGAAACCTATCAGAAGGAATTTTTTGTTAGTAAGGAACTCCATCATTGTCCACCCCTCTTAAGTGCATAGTGCAGTATCATTACTGCGTTTATGCCCCATGTTGCAAACATGTCCCCGACCAGCCCGGACAGGGCAACCGCTGAAATCTCGAAATAGGTTGGAATATGTGTCATCAGCGAAAGCACGAACAGTGCTGAAAAAGCAATCATTCCGGTTCCGCTCATGGTCAGCCCGGTTTTCATTGCATCGTGGGCATTCTCCCTCGGGTCTCCCTTTCTCTTCAGAATTCTGGTAGTAAGCAGAATGTCGGTGTCAAGCGAGTATCCGATGAGCATCATCAAAGCGGCAAAGGACGGCAGGGTAAGCGGTATGCCAAACAGTCCCATGGCGCCAAGGGCTATGATAATGTCGCAGAAAGCACCGGTCAGAACAGCAATGCTTGGCGGTATGGACCGGAAGAAAAGAAAGACCAGAATCACGCTGACAATTGCGGATATTATCGTTACATTTATTACCTTGTCAATAAACTTGGTTGAAAGCACCGGGCTGACTGTCTGGACTGATATTGACTGGTAGCTTATGTGCTTGTCAATCGGGTCGGAGATTGATTTCTGATATGAACTATAAACATCGGCATACGCTTCCGAGAACCCGTCCTGTATCTCATTTACGCTCTGCCCCTTTTCCAGCTCCTTTCCTGCCAGAAGAAACATTTCTTCTGCTGTTGCTTCAAGCTCCTCTTTTTTCTGGTTGTACTCAGGCTCAAAACTGCTGTTCTGGTACGCTAATATTTCCAGCCGGGCAACCTCGGAAATCATGGAATTGAACTCCCCCTTGAGCTCTTCTGCCCTTACCAGCTTCTCGCTCTGCGGGACTTCTATTTCAGCCCGGTAGCCCAGACTTGTCTCAAAGACAGTGACTTCTGCATCAAGCCCCTCCTGCTGGAGCTCGGCCTGAAGCTCTTCGCTGTCAACCTGTTCATCAAGGGAAAGAGCCACCAGGGTTCCGCCCTGGAAATCCACCCCCATCTCAATTGAGGGTATGAAGTATATTGATAATGCCATCAGGGCAAGGGGGACAAGCGCAAGCAGTCTGTAGTCTCCCTTGTAAATATTGGGCAACATTAGATATCAGCTAGGAACTAGTATAATAAAGCATAAAAAACTGCACTTTATTGAGTGGACTCGGGGGGACATACGGCTGTGCATTCCAGAAAGGAATCCAAAGCTCTCGCACCCCCGGCTTCTCGCGTGCGAGGCGAGCGCTCTGCTACTGAGCTACGAGCCCATTCCTTTTTGATTATATTTGCGAAGAATTATTATTGGTTGGTCAATATCATCAGATGTAACAACGAAAACCCACACCTTTTAAAACACTACATACACAACTATATATGTAAAGAAACATGGTGATTTGTTGCAGGAGCGCAGCCCTTTCCCTAACCGAGGCGGAACCAGAAAAAAACTTACTCACACGCTACTGGGAGAAAGGGGGATTGACCTTGACCCCGGCTCCTTTGTATTGCCGCTTAGGGAGAAATGGGGGTTGCCCATCCTTGACGATACCCTGGGGATTAAATATGCCCCTCCGGAAAGGGGGGAGCTTGAGCGTATTCTGAATGTAGTCATTAGGAGCGGCGGTGGAAGATTTGTTCATCCAGACCTTCTTGGCATTGAATTCAAAAATGAAAGCATTGAAAAGGCAATTTCCCTGTTTTCCGCCGCTGACCGCGAGCTGATGGACGGGTCAGCTCCGGAAACGGAAAACCCTGCTGTTAGCAGGATGGCTGAAAACAAATCCTTTATGGATGCAACCTTTGAGGAAAACCGCAGGGAACAGCTCAGGATTGCGCTTTACAATACCGCTGTGCTGGAAAGGGCAGACCAGCTTGTTTCCGAAAATCCCGGGATGACTCCGGAAGAGGCTGACGACCAGGCTAGAAATGATGTTGCAGTGGCCAGGACCCTGATTGATGAATTCAGGTTGCTAAAATCCGGGGAGCTGGATTCCGGCAGTGCCAGTGCGGAGGCGGAAAGGATGCACCGCCTTTACCGGAATTCTGAATTCGGAAATGAGCTTTCAGCTTATGGGCTTGCGCTTAAGGTTATTGACAATCCGGTTGAGTTTGCCGAGCCTGTTTCCGCTCCTGAGGAAAAGCCGGTTGTTGTGGAGCAGGTGGAGGAGGAGCAGCCTGTTGTTGAGATTGAGGTGCCGGAGAAACCCGTTGAAGTCCGGGAGCCTGTGCGGAACCTGGTAGTAGTAAAGAGGACGCTGGAAAGCGGTGAAGACAGGACGTTCCATCTGGACCTTCTATCGCAGGACGGG